>SKOK01000248.1 GCA_007120085.1 Bacteroidales bacterium
CGTTAATCAACCTCCTCGTATTCCTTCAAAATGTCCTTCACGCCATCTGTCGTCACACGGCCGTATGTCTTGTCGCCAACCATCACCACCGGTGCCAGGCCACATGCTCCAACGCAGCGCAAACAGGTAATGGAAAACTTGCCGTCCGGGGTGGTCTCTCCTACCGGCACCTTTAAAAGGCGCTTGAACTCGTCAAGCACCTTCTCAGCACCGCGCACGTAGCAAGCTGTACCCGTACAGATCGAGATCGGATAACGGCCTCTGGGCAGCATCGTAAAAAACGAATAGAATGTTACCACACCATACACCTTGGCTACAGATACATTGAGCTCCTCAGCTACCACCTCCTGCACTTCGGCAGGCAGATAACCAAAGATCTCCTGGGCCTTGTGAAGCACGTTGATCAGCTCCCCAGGCTCATTGTTGAACGATTTGGCAACCTCCTTCAACTGTTGCACTTCGCTGTCTTTGAGTTTTACTTTTATGGATGTCATTATCGTAATTTTTTCTTGTTCTTACTTCAAATATTTACCAGCCTGGACTTAGTCCAGCAACACATCTTTCTGCTTTTTGTCAAAATAGTGTGTATGCAGCAACTGGTGTGCTTTCTCACTCATCGGCTCACCCAAGAACTCTTCGTAAAGCTTTATAATCGAAGGGTTTTCGTGGGATTTGCGAATAGGCTTGTTCATATCCTCCCGGTAGATGGCCTTCTGGCGCGCCTTGATGATGTCAGGGTTGCCATGATGCAAGGGCTGTCCGCCACCACCAACACAGCCGCCCGGACAAGCCATGATCTCAATGGCATGGTACTCGCTCTTGCCGGCCTTGATGTCATCCAAAAGCTTCCGTGCATGTCCCAATCCGTGGGCAATGCCAATCTTAATTTCTAAGCCGTCAAAGTCAACGCTGGCCGAACGTATGCCCTCAATGCCACGCAACTGCTCAAAGTCGATTTTCTCGAGCTGCTTACCCGTGTGTATCTCATAAGCTGAACGCACGGCTGCTTCGATCACCCCGCCGGTGGTACCAAATATAACGGCGGCACCGGTTGACTCGCCCATGGGTGAATCAAACTCTTCTTCAGGAAGACGATTGAAATCAATATTGCTGCGCTTGATGAGCATCGCCAGCTCACGGGTCGAGATGCTGTAATCAACATCAGGATTCCCATCCACCTTGAACTCCTCACGCGTGCACTCATACTTCTTAGCTACGCAGGGCATCACTGACACAACGATCATGTCTTGACGTTTGGTTTCAATCTTTTCAGCGAAATAGGTTTTTGCGATGGCGCCAAACATTTGCTGTGGCGAACGGGCAGTTGACGGGATATCCCGCATATCAGGGAAATGGTATTCGAAGAAATTCACCCAGCCCGGGCAGCATGATGTCAGCATCGGCAGTTTCACCTCTTTATCACCTTCGAGGAAACGCGTAAGGCGGCCAAGCAGCTCAGTACCCTCTTCCATAATCGTGAGGTCGGCAGCGAAATCGGTGTCAAATACATAGTCGAATCCCAAACGACGCAATGCGGCAACCATCTTACCTGTTACCAGCGTACCCGGTTCAAGGCCAAAGGCTTCGCCCAGGGCGGCCCTGACGGCCGGTGCGGTTTGTACCACCACCTTCTTGGTGGGATCGGCCAGGTCGCGGATCAGCTGTGTCGTATGGTCAACCTCAGTTAATGCGCCTGTAGGGCAAACAGCCACACACTGACCGCAGTAAGTACACTCGCTGTGGTCGAGGTCGCGCTCAAAGGCCGGTGCCACAACGGCTTCAAAGCCCCTGTTCACACCTGAAAGCACACCAACGGTCTGAAAATCATTACACATCGTTTCGCAACGGCGGCACATGATGCATTTGTCCATGTCTCTTATGATGGCCGGCGAAAAGTCAGGCTTGTACGTTGATTTCTCACCCTGGTAAGGTATGCTGCGCACACCCATCTTAATGGCCATGTCTTGCAAGTCACAGTTGCCACTCTTGGCGCATATCAGGCAATCAAAAGGATGGTCGGAAAGGATGAGCTCCAATACGGTTTTGCGGGCGTTCAGGACGCGGATGCTGTGCGTTTGCACCTGCATGCCATCCATACACTCCGTGGCACAAGCCGGAGCCAGGTTGCGACGGCCTTCCACTTCAACTACACAAACACGGCAGCCGCCAGGCTTATGTTCAATTTTTAAATCGCCGAGGTTCATGTAACACAAAGTGGGAATTCCAATGTCCAACTTTTTCGCTGCATGATAGATGGTCGTCCCTTTTTCAACCTCGACAGTCCTGTTGTCTATATTTAATTTGATCATTTCCATTATCTTATCTACTTAAGGTTCTTAAACGATTTCTACTGCATTGAACTTACATTTCTCAAGGCAAGCCCCGCATTTGATACAAAGCGACTGGTCGATGGTGTGTAGCTGCTTTCTCTCACCGGCAATACAGTTCACCGGGCAGTTCCGCGCACAGGCGGTACATCCAACGCAGTTCTCCGGGATGATCTCATAGCGGATCAGGTCTTTACAAACACCTGCCAAGCAGCGATGATCATCAACATGAGCAAGATATTCTTCCATGAAATTATCCATGGTTGACAATACGGGGTTTGGAGATGTTTGCCCCAGACCACAGAGTGAAGTATCCCTGATCACACCACTCAGGTTGCGCAGGTTGTCGAGGTCTTCCTTATCGGCCTGCCCTTTGGTGATCTTATCAAGAAGCTCATATAACCTTTTGTTACCGATGCGGCAGGGCGAACATTTGCCGCAGCTTTCCTCCACAGTGAAATCAAGGTAAAACTTCGCAACGGCCACCATGCAGTCGTCTTCGTCCATCACAATCATACCACCAGAACCCATCATCGAGCCAGCCGCGAGCAGGTTATCGAAGTCGATGGGTGTATCAAGGTGTTTATCAGTTAAACAGCCACCTGATGGACCACCTGTCTGAACTGCCTTAAACTTTCGGCCATCCTTGATGCCACCGCCAATTTCGAAGATCACCTCGCGCAGCGTGATGCCCATGGGCACCTCAATCAATCCTACGTTGTTGATCTTGCCGGCCAGGGCAAAAACCTTCGTGCCTTTGGATTTCTCAGTACCTATGCTTGCGAACCATTTTGCACCTTTGTTATAGATAACCGGCACATTGGCAAAGGTTTCCACGTTGTTTACATTCGTGGGCATTCCTTTGTAGCCGCTTTGTGCGGGAAACGGGGGTTTGAAGGTGGGCTCTCCCCTTTCGCCTTCCATCGAGTGGATAAGAGCAGTTTCTTCACCGCAAACAAAAGCACCGGCACCGTAGCGAATCTCCACATCAAAATCAAAGCCGCTGCCCAAAATATCAGTGCCAAGCAAACCATATTCGCGCGCCTGGTCAATGGCAATTTTAAGACGGTTAATAGCGAGAGGGTACTCAGCGCGGATATAAATAAGGCCTTTGGTGGCACCAATGCAGTAACCGTTGATTACCATGGCTTCGAGCACTGTGTGGGGGTCGCCCTCGAGGATCGACCTGTCCATGAATGCACCGGGGTCGCCTTCGTCAGCATTACAAACCACATATTTCTGCTCGCCTGCTACTTTGCTGGCAATCTGCCACTTGATACCGGTCGGGAAACCACCGCCCCCGCGACCACGCAGGCCAGAGTCAATCATTTCCTGGATGGCCTCTTCAGGAGTCATTTCTGACAAAACCTTACCCATGGCTTCGTAACCGTCAGCCGCCAGGTATTCGTCAATGTTTTCGGGATCAATCAACCCGCAGTTGCGCAAAGCGATCCTTATCTGCTTCTTATAGAAGCCCATCCCTTTGGAATCAGGGATCTGTTTTTTATTTGTGGGGTCAACATACAAGAGTCGTTCAACGCGACGACCTTTAATTGCGTGCTCTGCCACAATTTCCTGTGCATCCTTTGGTTCAACGGATACATAAAAAGTGTTGTCAGGGATCACCTTTACAATCGGCCCTTTCTCGCAAAAGCCAAAGCAGCCGGTTGTCACCACCTGTACATCGTCCTGCAGCCCCTGCTCCTGTACTTCCTTCTTCAGGTTCTCATAAAGCACGTCGCTGGCCGAAGCCCGGCAACCGGTGCCTCCACATACCAGCATATGCATCTTGAATTTTGCCATTACGCTTTTCCTCCTTCTTTATCTTTTTCAATCGTTTGATAATTCATTGGAATGATGCCTTCCACCAACTCCTGGTTCCTGATGTACTTTTCGATGATCTCATCAGCCCTTTTGGTGTCCACATAACCATAAACAACAGGTTCCTGTCCGGGCAGCGCTACTTCGATGGTAGGCTCAGCATAGCAGTAACCCATGCAACCGGTCTGGGTCACAATGGCATCAATGTTGCGCTTGTCTAACTCATCCACGAGGTACTCCATCACCTCTTTCGAGCCGGAAGCAATACCGCAAGTAGCCATGGCAACTTTTATGATTACACGGCCCTCGGGTGAATCGCTCTTCTCGCGCAAGGCAATCTTCGACTGAAGATTGTCCTTCATCTTTTTCAGATCTGCTAAAGATTTAATTTTTGTCATGTTGATAGCATTTAAAGTGTTGATATTTGATTGACAAACAAAGTCTTATTGTTCTTGGTTGCTGGTTGCTGGTTACTGGTTGATGTTATTCAACCCTCTCTTAAGCAATTCATTTATTTAATGTGATCATTTATCATTTCCCTGATGAATTTCAGCACTTCCGGTTCGTTTATCGGGATGCCCTCGAGTGTATCAATCACATCATTTGTGTCCAGTGAAAAATCTTGTTCATTTTTTTTATGTTGATATTGAAAACGGATGTCCGGATTACTGCCAATCAGGATGCTCATCACACCGGCTATGTCGCCAAGCTCAGGTCGGTCGATATGGTTGTGTTCAAACGTGGCTTCCAGTGTTGTCCCCTTTCCTTTTTTAGATTCAATTTTCAGAAAACCGCCTGCTTGTTCAGCACTATGCATAAGCAGCGGAATCCCCATCCCAACCCTGCGTGTAGTGCGTGATGTGACGTAGGGATCGGTAACACGCTGAACCATTTCTTCGCTCATCCCGCAGCCGTCGTCAATAACCGTGATACGAAACACGTTGTTGCCTTCGTCCTCCTCCACGTTGATCCCAATGTTTTCAGCACCCGCTGTGATGGAGTTTTGGGCAATGTCCAGTATGTGTAGTGCCAATTCCTTCATCTGCTTATATTTGCGTAAGTGATTGCATGTCTGTGACTTGCATTTATACCTAAGATGGTGAATGGATGTTAGATATTAGAAGTTAGATGTTAGATTTTCTTTTCCCAACCTCTATCTTCCAACCTCTGACCTCTATCTTCTAACTTCCAGCTATTTTACCACCCTCCTGCTATCTGCGCCCTTGAGCGCCATGCTTATCTCCTGAAAACTTCTGGTTTTTATTTCAAACTTCGTTACCCGTGTACCAATCTGCTCCGGAAAGTGCGCATCAGAGCTTTGGATAAAAGTGTAACCGGCCAGTTCGGGATGCATTTTCACCAGTTCCGCTTCCGTTGTGTTTTTTGATATCTCGAGGGCATCGGCTTTTAATCCGGGAGGCAGGAAGCCCAGCTGGCCAAGCAGGCTGTAAGCAGGTCTGTCGATATGCGCAGGAATAAACATGCCATCAAGCTTGTGCACCATGGCCTCCACTTCGTCAATGGATTGATCGATGGCTGCAATAAGCAATTTGTCAACTTCTTCCACGATCATCTCGTCTTCATCCAGCACAACCTGGTAACCAAATTTTTGGGGATTATTTCTCACATCACCCAGATGCGCATCCAGGTATTGCTGGAACAGTGTCAGTTTTTCAATATTTTCAAAGAACGTTAAGCAATGTATCTCTTCTTTTGTTGTAACCTCCGCGCCACACAGCACGAATATCCCATTTTTTGCTGCCATTTTGTGTACCAGCGGCCCGTGTTTGGTGCTGTTGTGATCGGTGATGCCCAGTATGTCAATCTGTTTGCGGGCAGCTGCCTCCACAATATTTGCCGGGCTCATTTCCAGGTCGCCGCAGGGCGACAAAAGGGTGTGCACGTGCAAATCGGCGCTGAAGGTCTGCATTTATTTATTTATCAGTTCGTAAAGCCGTCCGGTCACTTCGAAGGCACTCATCTCAGTACCCAGGATCGGAATATTTTCTTCATTGCTTTGCTCCACAGTACTTTCATCAGGCTTGTGGCTATTCACCAAAATGACGCCTGCCAGGTCTTTTAGAGATGCAATGGCCATCACATTCTTATGCGTTTGCAAAGTCACCCAAACGTACCCGGCATCGGCATTGCCCATCACATCACTCAGCAGATCAGAGACATACCCGCCGGTTACTTCCCTGCTCAAACCAGCCTCTCCGCTGAAAACTTTAAGGTCTAACGCTTTAACAATTGCTTCAATATTCATCTTTTCAATTTCTGGTTTCTGATTTCTAATTTCTGGTTTCTGATTTCTATTATAAACCTGACCTCCAACTTCTAACATCTAA
>SKOK01000301.1 GCA_007120085.1 Bacteroidales bacterium
AAATCAGGGATCAGGGCTTCAATAGTAGTACCGGGGTTGTATTCTTTGATAGTATTTATGGTTTTTGTCCAGTGGGCAGCACCGCCATCAGGCAGATCGTCGCGATCAACGCTGGTGATCACGCAGTGTTTAATCTTCATTTCTGCAATGGCTTTCGCAACGCTTTCCGGCTCTAATGGATCAGGAGGCTTTGGCTTACCAGTCTTTACATTGCAAAAACGGCAGCTCCGGGTACAGATGTCACCCAGGATCATAAAAGTGGCTGTTCCCTGCCCCCAGCACTCGCCCTGGTTGGGGCAGGCACCGCTTTCGCAGATGGTGTGCAACCCACCGGGGTTCAAACGGTTTTTGAGCTTCTGATAGTCGTAAGCATTGATTAATCGCCTGCGCAGCCATTCAGGCTTTCGTAAATATTTCTGACTAAAGGTATTCATGTGTTTATGTTAATTCAGTGTACAGTTAATTAATGTATTGTGTTCGTGCCTGGGATGCCCTCACCCCCGGCCCCTCTCCCAAGGGAGATGGGTGCCCATCACTCAGGAGCAATGCAATTGCTTTTTCTTTCTTCCAGCTTGCTTCTTCGAAAATAAATAATCCTCCCTGTGGTTGTCGATACAGCCTGGTTGGATGTTTTGTGTCAGACTTATGATTATTCTGGCAAAGTTAAAGTTTTGCATCATAATAAAAAAAGCCATTCCGGCAAGTGAAACCGAAATGGCTTTTTTACTCTCAGAAATCACCGGTTTAATTGTTCAGCATAATGAAAGTGTTTCCATTGCTTGCATGGATTACATTCATTGACCTCGCGTAATTCATAATGTTATTTATGACGTGTTTGCGAGGCTGGTGATGCATCATTTTTCGACTTTCATTTGTGTCATCGACAGCCAGATTGTTAAAATACCTGATGATCTCGTTGTTAATTGTACCGGATTGTTTCATAGGCGGTTTATAGGTTTGTTTTTAATTCAATTATTGAACGGAAAGCAGCTTGAGATTATTTTGCCCAATTAGAAAAAAATGTTTAAGTATAACTTTTTATGTCCACACATTCAAATATTCGTATTTTTGTTGAAACAAGATAAACACATCCAACGATGGGAACCATTACCTGAAACCAGCAATCCATAATCATACTATTAACCTTATATCAGAAAAATGAACCTACACGAATACCAGGGAAAACAGTTATTGATGCGATACGACGTACCTGTTGCGATGGGCATTTTGGTGGAAGACCCAAAGGATGCCACTGCTGCAGCAGAAAAAATCCAAAAGGCTACAGGAATAAATATCTGGGCAGTGAAAGCCCAGGTGCACGCCGGTGGGCGCGGCAAGGGCGGTGGTGTAAAGATAGCCAGAACGCTCAGTGATGTGGAGAAATATGCACAGGAAATCATTGGGATGCAGCTGGTGACTCCCCAAACCAGCAAAGAGGGCAAGCTTGTAAGAAAGGTGCTTGTTGAGCAGGGCATTTATTATCCCGGTGAGAGTGAACCGCAGGAGTTTTATTTCAGCATCTTGCTGAACCGCGAGACTTCTCGCAACATGATCCTTTATTCGCCACGGGGCGGAATGAACATTGAAGAAGTTGCAGAAGAAACACCTGACCAGATCTTTACAGAAGAAATCGATCCGCAGGTTGGCATACAGGCATTCCAGTGCCGCCGGATAGCATTTAACTTCGGCCTGAGCGGAGAGGCTTTTAAAAACATGGTCAAATTTGTTCCGAAACTGGTAAAGGCATACCTTGAAAACGATGCAAGCCTCGTAGAGATCAATCCTTTGTTCAAAACATCTGACAATAAGATCCTTGTCGTTGATACAAAAATGACCATTGACGACAATGCGTTGTTCCGCCATCCTGACATCGTTGCCATGCGCGACATTCATGAGGAAGACCCCATGGAGGTAGAAGCAGGCAAGCACGACCTTAACTATGTCAAGCTAAATGGCAATGTGGGCTGTATGGTAAATGGCGCCGGTTTGGCTATGGCCACAATGGACATTATCAAACTCAGCGGTGGTGAGCCGGCAAACTTTCTTGACGTGGGAGGTTCTGCCAATGCCAAACGGGTTGAAGAAGCCTTCCGGATCATCCTGAAAGACCCCAGTGTAAAAGTCATCCTGGTCAATATTTTTGGTGGCATCGTGCGTTGCGACAGGGTTGCGAATGGCATTGTTGATGCATACAAGAACATCGGCGACATTGACATCCCGATCATTGTGCGCCTGCAGGGTACCAATGCCGAGGAAGCCAAGGAAATCATTGACTCATCCGGACTTAAGGTGCAGTCTGCCATCTTGCTTGCAGATGCTGCTTCACTGGTTACCAAAGCCGTTGACGCTTAAATTATTGATTTCCGAAACTTACTTATTGAAACATACATATATATTCTTAAATGCTTATTAAAAATTAAATAATTATTAACAATGCCGGGAGAACTTTGTAACTCTCGGCATTTCTTTTTAAATTTGTTTGCCGTTCAAGAAAAAGACTTTGGCTTATATATTTTAAAACTTTACCAAACAAATCAATACAAACATTCACCAAAAACCACAACCTTATGAAAAACTATTTACGCTCAATTTTTACCATCTTTTTTGCATTTTTAATGCTGTTCTCAGTTCAAAGCATTGCAAATGAGAAAGAAATCGTAGATGTGCCGGATCTGGCAACCCTGCGTACTGACGGGGCTACAGACGGCACGGTTTATCGTGTAACAGGTGAGATCATCCTGACACATCAGAATGGGAACCGAAATCAGAAATACTTCCAGGATGATACTGGTGCCATCCTTGTTGACGATAATAGTGGTATCATAACCACTGCTTATAATGAGTATGACGGTATTACCGGGCTTACCGGTACGTTGTCGCTATTCAACCAGTTACTTCAGCTGGTTCCAACTGAAGATCCGGGTGAAGCTGTTTCAGAAGGAAATATTGTAGAGCCCCTTCCGGTTGCACTGGCCGATCTGGATCCAATGCACCAGTCAATGCTGGTCATTGTGCATGATGTTTCATTTGTAGAGCCACAGCACGATAACTTCCAGCCGAGCACCAGCTACAACCTCGCTGATGGCAGTGGAGAAGGAACTTTGCGCACACCAAACGCCAACTCAGGCCTCGATTATTTTGGTGCACCGATACCCGATCAGGCAGTTGATATGGTTGCAATAGTTGGTCAGTTTCATGCGAGTATGCAGATCTTTCCACGTGGACTAGCAGATATGGGCATTACAGAGATGCACAATGTCGCAGCCTTGAGAAACCAGGTTGCAGACAACGAAACAATCTATACGCTCACCAGCGAAGCAATTCTTACTTACCAGGAATCCTGGCGCAATTCAAAATACATCCAGGATGAAACTGCTGGTATTTTGATAGACGACGCACCAGGAACCATCACTACGGGATATGACATTTATGATGGCCTTACCGGCATACAAGGGAGACTGAGCATATTTGGCAACATGCTGCAATTTGTTCCGGTAGAGGACCCGGGTCCTGCCACATCATCAGACAATGTTGTTGAGCCTGTTGTGCTTACCATGGAGGATTATTTAGACAACTTTATGCATTACCAGGCAAGATTGGTGACCATTGAAAATGTCTATTTCCTCGATGCCGGCGAAACATTTGCAAACGGTCAGATATATGATTTTACTGATGATGAATTTGTTGCGCCATTCCGATCAACATTTTTTGGTGTTGATTACATCGGTGACCCTATTCCTTCCGGCGAACTGAATCTTACTGGCCTGCCCAATTCGCGAAATGAGGGAGATTTCCTTACAGCACGGAATTGGGGCGACATTGAAAGCCTGACTACCTTTGCTGTCACTTTTCATTTTTTTGATGAAGCTGACCAAGCGGTAGATGGCGTCACACTTCAGTTCAGGGGCGAAACCCTGACAGAGGCACCATACGAATTCCCTGAAGTTCCAGTAGGTACACACCAGTTTATCGCTTCAAAGGCCGGTTACCATACCACACAGGGCTCTGTTAGTGTTTCTGAAGGTGATGTAGTTAAGGAGGTCATACTTGTGGAAATTGATCCTGATATGGTAACGGAATTTCCGTGGACAGAGCATTTCGATGGAACGGCTTTCCCCCCACAGGGATGGAGTCATTATGTTCTTGGTGACGGTAACGGATGGGAGCTGCAAAACGAACAAGCTTATCACAGTGCTACATCTCAAGGGCAAACGGCTGACTCGTGGCTGATTACTCCGCAAATACAACTTCCTGAAGATGAAAGCCTGCTGCTAACTTTCCTCGAAAGAAACCAGTTTATGGCTGATTATGGATACAGTGGCGTTTTGATTTCAGCCGGAAGCGGTAATCCGGAACATGGACATTTTACTGAGATTTATGAGTCCAGTGCCAACATTGGCATTGACAACCCCAGCGAGAAAATGCTCAATCTCAGTGATTATGCAGGGCATGTCATATATATTGCATTTAACTATCAAGGGGAGTTTGCTCACCGCTGGTGGGTTGATGACGTCATGATTGATTTTGCACCTGAAGCCATTGAAGTACCAAACCTTGCTGCACTCAAGCAGCAAAGCATAAGCAACGACCTGATCTATCGCGTCACAGGTGAAGTGATCATCACCTGTCTGCAGCTCCCCTATCGCAATCAATTCTACATCCAGGATGAAACAGCTGCGATACTCATTGATGATGCCCCTGGCATTGTTACTACTGAATATCAGCTCTATGATGGCATTACCGGGTTTACCGGACACCTTGGCCAGTTCCAGAACATGCTGCAAATTCTGCCAACGGAAGACCCTGGCGAAGCCACCTCCCATGATAATGAAGTGGAACCACTCGTTGTTACTTTAGCAGACATTGAATACGACAGTGACGAAATCCCATTTGAGGACCAGGGTAAACTGGTTTTGATCAAAAACGTATCCTTTGACATGGAAGCCAGTCCGGCTGAATTCACGCATAATGAATCGTTTTATATATTTGATGATACGGCGGAAGGACTGATCAGAACACCGAACTCTCCAGGTCTTTTCGATTACTTCGGTACGCCCGTTCCTGACACACCCAAAGACATCATCGGTGTGTTGCATCAGCGATGGGAAGTTGTAAGACTGCAACCACGTATGCTTGCCGATTTCATGGAACCCTCGGATGATGATGACGACGATACAGGCATCACACTGGTTGGAAACGATCACATCAACATCTATCCAAACCCGGCTGCTTCGCACATCACCATTGAAAGTGGCTCTATGAATATGGAGCAAATCCGTCTTTTCAGTATGAACGGACAGCTTGTTTTTGAAAAAGCAACCTCATCAACATCTGTACAAATTGATGTAAGCACAATGCAAAACGGCATCTACATTCTGCAGATTTCCGGAGGTAACGAAGTGGTTACCTCAAAGCTGAGCATTTCCAAATAGCCATATATTTTATTGCCTTCGGGTATTATAAATAATAAAAACACACATATGAACAATAAAATGGTTAAAAACATGCTGTTACTGATTGCCCTGATCATCTTTTCGGGGCATCAGTTACTGGCATCAAATATCAGGGGCGTGGTGGTTGATGAGGAAGGAAACCTCTTGCCAGCAGCCCTTGTTGAATTAGTAAATGTTGAAACCGGACGCACTTTTGCAACCACAACGAACCTGGATGGTGAGTTTGCATTGCGTGTTGATGCCGGTACCTACTCATTAAACATCTCATACATGGGTTATGAAGATTTCCAGATGAGTGTGGACGCGACGCGCGACAGGGATTTGGGCAGACTGAGCCTTGAAGTCAGCGTTATTGGCCTCCAGGAAGTGATGGTTGTTTCATCCTTTGCGCGAGACAGGCAAACGCCAGTGGCTATCTCTAATATTTCAGCAGAGACCATCACAGAGCGGCTTGGCACGCAGGAGTTCCCGCAGATACTGCAATCTACGCCCAGCGTTTATGCCACGCGTGATGGCGGTGGTTTTGGCGACGGGCGCATCAATATGCGGGGCTTTGACTCAAACAACATTGGTGTGTTGATCAATGGTGTACCTGTGAATGACATGGAAAATGGCCGCGTTTACTGGTCAAACTGGGCAGGTCTTTCGGATGTAACCCAAACAATGCAGGTCCAAAGAGGTCTCGGTGCCTCGCGACTGGCTATCAGTTCAGTTGGAGGTACAATTAACATCATCACACAGTCAACTGAAGCGCGCCAGGGTGGCACCATTCTTTACGGTGTTGGCCACGATGGTTACAGACAGGAGTCTGTAAGCTTTTCTACTGGTTTGCTTGACAATGGCTGGGCGGTAACGGCTTTGGGAGGCAGGCGTTCAGGTGAAGGTTTTGTTGATGGTCTTGACTTTGAAGGCTGGTCATATTTCGTTAATATTTCCAAGCGGATCAACCG
>SKOK01000191.1 GCA_007120085.1 Bacteroidales bacterium
CAGGATGGCTTTGTGATCGCCAAACTGCGCAAGGAGGAAAGACACCGTGAGTTGCTTAACCAGTCAGCCAAAAACGCCGAATTGATCAGCAATAAGCTGCAACAGGCGGCCAATCAGATGGAAATAAACCCGGAATTCAAGGAAAACTGGGATTTCCTGATCAAGATACAGCAGGATTTTCGAGAGCTGAAGCTGGAAAAAACCGTTAGAGAAGAGCTTTACGGCGAACTGCAAAGGCTGTTTGAAACACTCAAATCATCCCAGGATAAGAAACAATCTGATTTTGAGCAGGCAGCCAACGAAAACTTTGAGCACTTGCAGCCCCTGGTAGAGAAAGCACTGGAGCAGGCACGCAAATCGCAGGAATTCAAAAAGACCAAAAACTTTCTCATCAAAGTGCAAAGCGAATTCAAGGGCAAACGAATGCGCGCCGAAGAGAGAGAAAAGCTGTACGCCAGGCTCCAGTCAGCCTTTGATACCCTGAACCGGCGAATCAACGAGCATGTCGCCCTGCGCAAAGAAGTGAGGGAGTTTCGGGTTGACAGCAAAATGTCGGATGTGCAGAAGCAGATCGACGACCTTGAAGCAAGCATTGCCGCAGACATGTCCAAGTTGCAGATGTTCGAGGATCAACTGGAGGATTCACAAATATTGTCATCCATGCAAACAGGCGATGATCAGTTGAAAAACCAGATCGAGGTATTGAAAGCGGCCATTGCCGGTAAGGCCAGGCAACTGGCTGACCTTGAGGAAGAAGTGCTGAAATTGAAAGACAGGAAGGATTGGCTGGAAAACATTTAGCGTGTTTTTTTGTTATGCTATGTTGAAAGGCTAAATATTGTCGAATCAAAACTAAATTGAAAATGAAAAACTTGAAAATTTCAGCCATACTTTTTGCTTTCATGATGATGTTCATGGCACCGGGTCTCTTTGCTCACGACCATGAAAACACGCCCGGTGAAGCCGAATTCCGCGTTCTTGGCAACTGCGGTATGTGTAAGGATCGCATTGAGCGCGCCGCTTACACCGTTCGTGGCGTTCGCTATGCCGAATGGAACGAGGAAGAACAGAAGATCACCGTGCGTTACCGCCCGAATCGCACCAGCCAGGAAGAGATCGAAAGAACCATCGCTAAAGCCGGCCACGATACCGAGAACTTCCTCACCGACGATGAGACACACGCCAACCTGCATCACTGCTGCATCTATCCGCGCGATCCCGAGATGCTGAAAAATAATCGCAGGCATGATGAGGAGTAGTATTGGGAAATTTATTATTTTTACAGCGTATTGAAAAAGCTCGTAACATACACAATGGTTTTTTCCCTGGCGGCAATATTCCTGTTGTCGTTTACCGGGATACGTATGCTCATACACCATTGCCTGAGTTGTGAGACCACTGATGTGTTTTTGTTTGCAAGCGTCAGCAGGAGCTGTGATGATATCCATCACAGTCATCATGAAAAAACTGTTTGTCATATAAATATTGATGGCAATGAACCCATCAGTTGCTGTGCCGGAGACGATGAACACAACCACAACAGTTGCGAAAACTGCTGCAAAACCGAGATCCATTATCTCGTCAACGAATATGAAGTTTACCAGGAGCGGAGTGAGCAAAGGATAGAGCCGGTTGTTGTTGCGGTGCTTGTAAACCTTTTTGTGCCTTCAAATGAAGATGAATTTTCTGCCGGACATTCGTTCAATCACTATGCCAATACCGATCCACCCCAGCTGGTGGGTCGCGAATTTGTTATCTACACCCACCAATTAAAAATAGCTTAGTTTTTCTTTCTGAAATAAGTTTAAGCCTCACTTTTTTGTGAGGATGTAGTCATATTGTTGAACTTTAATCAGTAAGAATAATCATGCAATTTTTTAAATATTTTCCCGCTCTTTTCATTCTATTCTTTGTGATGTTTGCAGGCCAGCTTCATGCCCAACATCGCCATATTCACGGTAATGTGTATGAAAGGGAGGCGCACGGCGATCATTTTCACACGCATCCTTTGCCTGGCGTGAACGTTGTTTGGAAAGGCACTACGCGCGGAGCAGCAACGGATGAGGATGGGCATTTTCACCTGGAGATCACCGTTGATCTGCCACATGAGATTGTGATCAGCTACATTGGGTTTCAGAATGATACCCTTATGGTACATTCTGCTGACCAGGAGTTGTCGATCTTCCTTGATCCGGGGCAGGACATTGAAGGTGTTGAGGTGACTGCCAGGCGGCAGGGAGCGCACGTGTCATCAATGGACCCCATCCTGACAAATGTGTTAACAACCAGCGAGTTGCAGCGGGCAGCCTGCTGCAACCTGTCGGAAGCCTTCGAGACAAATATTTCCGTTGACGTGTCGTACAGCGATGCGGTGTCGGGTGCGCAGCAGATCCAGATGCTTGGTTTGGCCGGCATTTACAGCCAGATCATGATTGAGAACATTCCGGGCCTGCGTGGCCTTTCGCAACCCTTTGGTCTGAGTTTCATTCCGGGGCCCTGGATGGAGTCGATCTCCATATCCAAAGGCGCCGCCAGTGTTGTGAACGGCTATGAGTCGATCACCGGGCAGATCAATGTTGAGCTTAAGAAACCCGAAGGAGAGGAGCGTTTTCATTACAATGCCTTTGCAGGAAGCGATGGGCGCCTCGAAAGCTCGGTGAATGCAGCCTTTGACCTCGGCCACAACTGGTCAACGATGGTACTGGCTCACGGCGAGCTGTTTAACAACAAGGTGGATCACAACCACAACTCTTTCCTGGATCATCCGCTGGTGAGAAAGTAC
The DNA here is from genome assembly GCA_007120085.1 of Bacteroidales bacterium. GTDB lineage: Bacteria > Bacteroidota > Bacteroidia > Bacteroidales > UBA7960 > PUPG01. The sequence goes on from SKOK01000191.1 coordinate 2,783, forward strand.
AATGTCATGAACCGATATCGCTATGACCGTCCAGGAATCATGGATTCGCAGTTTGGTTTCAACCTGATGCAGGAAAACAGGGAAGGCGGTCAGAAGGAGTTCTTTACCAATGGCGCCAGTTTTGGCTCCGGCGACTATTATGGTTTTGGCACGAACACCACCCGCTTCCAGGCTTTTGCCCGTACCGGCTTTTATCTTCCCGGTAAGGAAGAAGCCAGCATCGGCACGCAGCTGCAGTTCACTCACCACGGCCACGATTCGCATTACGGCCAAAGGCCTTATGATGGTGAGCAAAACACTGCTTATGTCAATCTTCTCTATACCAATATAATCGGAAATCCTGATCACAGGTTTGTGACTGGCGTAAGTTTCCTTTTTGATGATTACCATGAATCCCTGGGCGACTCCATCTTTGAAAGGAGGGAGGCTGTTCCTGGTGCATTTTTTGAATATACATTTCATACCCACGAGAAATTTACTGCCATACTGGCCTTGCGGGCCGATCAGCACAACCTGTATGGTACATTTGTGACCCCCAGGACGCATATGCACTTCAATGTTAATGAAAATACTACCATTCGTGCATCTGCCGGCAAAGGCTACCGGGTGCCTAACCTCATCGCCGAGAATACAGGCTTGTTGGTGAGTAGCCGCAGCTTCCTTGTGCGGGAAGACATCGAGCCCGAAGAGGCCTGGAACTATGGCGGGAGCATCACGCAGCGCTTCAGGCTGTTCGGCAACGATGCCTCCATCGTGGGTGAGGTTTACAGGACAAACTTCATCAACCAGCTGGTCGTGGATGTTGACAGCGACCCGGGCAAGGTGATCTTCCATAACCTCGACGGTGATTCCTATGCAAACAACTACCAGGTGGAACTCAATGTTGAGCCAGTCCGTTTCCTTGAAATCACCGCAGCTTACCGTCATTCGGATGTCAAAATGACTATAGGTGATGAGCTGCGCAGCAAGCCTTTTGTAAACCGCTATCGCGGAATGCTCAGCGGTTCTTATGCCACACCGCGGAACGACTGGCAGTTTGACCTCACGGCGCAGTTTAATGGTCCGGGCCGCATTCCCGACCTGCCGGAACACAGTGGTATGCAGCATGGATTCGTCGTTGGTGAGTCACCATCCTATACCATTCTGAACGCCCAGGTAACCTATCGCTGGCGCAACTTTGACCTGTATGTCGGCGCAGAAAACCTCACCGATTATGTCCAGAAGCACCCCATCCTGAACCCACAATCACCATTTGAAGAAGGCTTTGACGGCAGCATGATATGGGGACCGCTGATGGGCCGGAAGTTTTACACGGGGCTGCGTTATACAATTTGAGGTTAAGAGATCGGGGTTGAGAGTTCGGAGTTGTTCGGGGATATTCCCGCATTGTGGCAACCGTCCTTTCGCGTCAATCCTCCATCGAGGAGATCACCTTGATCATTTGTCCGTCCTGGGTGAGCAGGATGTATCCGAGTGAGAGTGCTTTTTTTGCTGCTTCTTTGTCGATGGTCATGCCGGCCAGCGCGCCAACGAGTTTTTTGTCGTTGTATTCAGGGAAAAGGTTTTTGAATTTTGGCAGGCGACGCTCGTGAAAGTCGTCTATATCATCGGGGTGCAGCTTATGTTTCACCTCTACAACGATGATGGCATCCTTACCAAAGAGCACAATGTCATATTGTCCGCTGACAATGCCATTCTCCTTATGCAGCGTGCCACGATAGGTGTAATTGATTCCTGCAATGCTTCTGGTATTCTTCAGTGCGGCCTTGAAGAAATCCTCGGTGACCTCTCCCCGGGTGTTGCTCATACCGCCAACCATCTTAGATACATGATCAACAGTACGACTGGTTTTATCTATCTGCTTCCGGGTTTCCTTGAATTGTTTATCAGTTTCCTGGAACATCTTCCAGACATCCTCGAAGGTGAGCGGACGGTTTAATTTTTCGAGGCCTTCATCGCTGACGATTGATGACGGGTAGGATAGAGTGTATTTTTTTGGCATGGCTTTTAATTTTCTACAAAGATAATATAAAAACATCTTAACTGCCAAATAATATTTTCAGAAATATTGCGAACGGTCAACTTAATTTCTAATTTCTAATTTCTAATTTCTGATTTCCGGTTACCGATTATTCATAGACCATCGAAAATCAACGAATCGCCAATCGCGAATCGCCGAATCTAACTGCTGCCCTTTTGCGGGGGCTTCACACTCAGGATGACAGGAGACTCCATATTTCGAAGTCCGATGCTTGTTTGTTCAAAAAAATGATTATATTAATAGCATCTGTTTTGGTTAAAAACTAATCAACACGTTTGCGATTCCCGATGGAAAAGGCATTAAAGAAGCTGGAAACCCTTGCCGATGCTGCCAAATACGACGTATCATGCTCGTCGAGTGGCAGCACACGCGCCTCGAATGGTGGGCTTGGCAACGCAAAGGCTGCCGGAGTGTGTCACTCCTTTACGGAAGATGGCCGCTGCATCTCACTTCTAAAGATTCTTTTCACCAATCACTGCATCTATGACTGTGCTTATTGCGTCAACCGCCGCAGCAATGACCTACGCCGCGCCACCTTCAGCGTGGATGAACTGGTGGATCTCTGTGTGAATTTTTACCGGCGCAACTACATCGAAGGGCTTTTCATCAGTTCCGGCGTCATTATAAGTCCTGATTACACCATGGAGCGGCTCATTGCCGTGGCCCGCAAGTTGCGCGAAGATCACCGCTTCAATGGATACATCCATATGAAAGCCATACCCGGGGCTGATCCGTTGCTGGTGCAGGCCGCCGGACTTTATGCTGACCGCCTCAGCGTAAACATTGAGATCCCCACCGAGCAGCACCTGCTGCGCCTGGCACCCGAAAAAAACTTCAACAGCGTGTTGCAGCCAATGGATCAGATACATCTTGGCATTGTGAGCAACAAGGAAGAACGAAAAAAGTTCCGAAAGGCGCCCAGGTTTGTACCCGCAGGCCAGAGTACACAGCTCATCGTGGGTGCAAGCCCGGAAACCGATTATACGATTTTAAAACTTGCATCCGGGTTTTACAATCAGCAAGGGCTGAAGCGCGTCTATTATTCCGGTTTTTTGCCTGTGAACGAATACGACAGCCGTTTACCCGCTATCCAGAAGCCGCCGCTGGTACGCGAAAACCGGCTCTACCAGGCCGACTGGCTCATGCGGTTCTATCATTTTCAACACAATGAAATACTTGATGAGCAACACCAGGAACTCGACCTGCAGATGGACCCGAAGCTGGCTTACGCCCTGCGCAACCCGCATCTGTTTCCGGTTGACCTTGATAAGGCGCCCTATGAGCTTATTCTGCGCGTGCCCGGGATCGGCGTGCGCTCAGCAAAGATCATCACCGGCATGCGCCGTTATGGCCGCATCAGCTTCAGTCATCTGAAAAGAATGGGTGTAGCCCTCAAAAGAGCAAAGTATTTCATCACCTGCCGCGAACTGCCTGCCGGCGTCAACTCCCTGTATCCCAACCAGATCAGGAGACGACTGCTGCCAGCAGCCAGCGCAGCCGGAACACAATTAAGTTTGTTTTAGCATATTGGCCACCGCCTTTTCGCGGGGGCATAACTGTCATCCTGAACGAAGCGCAG
>SKOK01000218.1 GCA_007120085.1 Bacteroidales bacterium
CGCTAACCTTTGCAGGCTTACGGTCAAAACTCCTGATCTGCGAAGCGATGCTGCCAACTTTGGCATAAAGCCTGTCAATGTCGAGTGTAACAAGCCTGCGATCCTCCACAAGCACGCGGCCATTAACAATCACTGTCTCCACGTCAGAGCCACGCAGGCTATAGGCGATCAGCGAATAAACATTGTAAAGCGGTTTGGCATGCGGCCGGCTTAAATCAAGCATGATCAGATCAGCCTTCTTGCCCTTCTCAACAGACCCTACCTGGTCACCAATTCCAATTGCCCTGGCACCCATTATGGTAGCCATTTCAATGACTGTCCGTGCATTAAGTGTTGATGGATTGCCTGTACTGAGCTTTTGAGAGAGCGCCGAGGTGCGCAGTTCGTCAAACATATCCAGGTCATTGTTGCTGGCAACGCCATCCGTGCCTATTCCAACCTGAATTCCTTTATCCAGGAATTTCTGGATGGGTGCAACTCCATTGGCCAGCTTCATGTTGCACTGCGGATTATGTCCCACAGATACACCCCTTTCTGCAAAGATGTCTATGTCTTCACCATTCAGATGCACACAGTGCGCGGCAATGGTTCGCTTGTCCAGCACCCCCAGGTCTTCAAGAAACCTGACCGGTGTAACGCCATATTTATTCAGGCTGTCTTCCACTTCCCAGCGGGTCTCCGCCACGTGAATGTTGAAGATCACATCATGACTAACTGCTATTTCCTTTGACTTCGCAATGAGCTCTCTGGAGGCTGTAAACGGGGTGTGGGCTGCCACGCTGATATTAACCAGCGGATGATCTTTCCATTCATTTAGCATGGCTTTGGTATGTGCGATGCCATCGGCCGGTGTGGGGCTGTTGGGTGCCGGAAAGTCGATTAAACTTTCTGCCAGCACTGCCCTGATGCCTGTTTGATCAACCACCCTGGCCATCTCATTTACAAAGTAGTATGTATCGTTGAATGTCGTTGTGCCTGACAGCAGCATCTCTGCAATCGCAAGGCGTGTACCCGCCCGCACATTATCAGGGTTGGTAAATTGAGCTTCCAGCGGAAAGATATGATCATAAAGCCATTCCAGGAGCGGCAGATCATCAGCAAAACCACGATAAATGGTCATTGGTGAATGGGTATGAACGTTGATCAGCCCGGGCATCACCAGCTTTCCCCTGCCATCGATGACACGTGCAGCGGAATAGGATGCAGAGATGTCTGCAGCCGTACCAACATCCAGAATGGCATCACCGGATATGGCAATGGCACCATCCTCAAACACACGATATTCCCCATCCATCGTTACCACACAGGCATTGACGATAAGCAGGTCTGCGTGTTGAGGTGCATCACTTTTTTGTATTTGCATGATTATGGTCTGATATCAGAAAGGAAGATCATCTTCTTCGGCCGGCAGCGGAGGCGCCTCCGGCGGTGGCGGAATATCTCCGGTCGCAAAGGATGGTGGTTCAGATCCCTGTCCCGCTGGCGACTGCATTGTCTTGTCGAGTTTCCAGGCCTTGACATCGGTGTACCAGCGCCCGTTAAACTCCCTGCTTTCAATGTTAACGGCTGCCGTCACCTTTTCACCCTCCTTGATCGCAAACTGATCAATTTTCTCACCCCAAACGGCAACACAAACCTTTTTTGGATACATCCCTTCTGTTTCAAGAATAAATTCCTGCTTGCGCCAGGGGCCATTGCGCCCTTCACCACTCTGCTCCGGCAAAATGTTTACTATTGTTCCTGTTAATTCCATGTTGTAATGATTTCAAATTTTCAAACAAGAAGCAAAAGTACAAGATTTCTGTTTAGCAGTCAATATGTTTCATGGAATTTGTTTGATGTACCTCAAATAATTCGCAGGAATAAATGTGTACAAATCATAGTTTTTCAAGCTCTTCAATTGCCAGGCCTGTTTCTTTCAAGATTTCTTTTTTATTAGAGCCATTCTTTTTCATCTGTCGCGCTAATTTAACAGCCAATGCTTGCTTATGACGAACAGCCTCTTCTTTCTGTATGATCGCTCGCTCTTTTTCTGTAATTGCCCTATCTTTTTCTGTAATTGCCTTCTCTTTCTGCTTTTCTGCTTTTTTCTTTTCCCTTAACGCCAGCGCTTTTTGTTTTTTAATTCGCTCCAGTTTGATTTGCTCCCTCTCCAGTTCTTTCAGATGCCTCATCTCCTGTTCATCAAACATCAGATCAACCTCGATTTCAGCCAGCAACATGCGATGAAAATCAATATCCATAACCGGTCTTTGCAAATATCTGGCGACATCCTGAAACTCTTCCGGAACTTCAGGCAAGTTAACCACAAAGGCATTGTTTTTGTAGTCACGCGGAGAAAAAAGCATAAACAGCTTCTCAAGCAAGCTCGCAGGTCTTTCCGGCAAACGACCAACCTGTATGATGTGCGCTTCATGTGTAAGATGGTCAATAAAAAAACAATTTACATCCAGCTTTTTCTTACTGACTGAATCAATTACATCCCGATTAACACTCACGGCAAGATGAGGCAAATCATCGAGATTATACCCAAGAATGTATATGGCAATGATTGGTTGAATTGGTTTGTATTGTATGCTTTGATCTGAAAGCACCGAGCCCCAGTCTTTTTGTGGGGATTCATTGATTTCGGACATGTAGCTGGCAGCCAAATAGTTTCTAAATCGGTAAATATCAACAGGGTGTTTTGACTTTTGCACCTCAATCAAAACCTTTTTCTTGCTACCATCTCTTTCCTTGATGATGGCCTTGAAGTCAAGACGATACATTTTCAATGCCCTCTTTTCTGTTTTAAGAAAGGTTTCCTGCTGGCTCAAACTGACCTCCACAACCTCCTTATCAAGAATAACTGAAATGATTTTGCGGGCAAAAACATCATTTTCCATCAAGTATTTGAACACATAATCATAGATTGGATTTAATATTTTCATGACTGTTACGATTTATTTCATTTACACTGAATATGTTAAACTAAACAAAAACCCGCACTCCGGAACCTTAAAAAACAATATTATACAATTACAAATATACACTATTTTATTTCACAAATATACAATATATTTTAAGTTTAACACTATTTATTTGCATTTTTATTTTGCATTAATGATGAGATGCGTTTTTTGCATCTTAATGAAATACATTCGCACAAAGCAATTTTTTATATATTTATGCCGAAGTTCAAATCCCAATTATCAATTATCAATTACATTCTTTGCCAATGTACCGTATTGTTTGTTTACTCATAATTAACGCATTGCTAACGTTTAGCATACTCAGTGCCCAAACGGCGCGCTTGCCTGGCCTGAGGGAAAATACCCCTTCTGTATATGCATTTACGAATGCCCACATCATCACTTCACCTGGTCAAGTGCAATCAAATGCCACAATGATCATTCGTGATGGCGTTATAGAAGATATTGGCCGGCGGGTCAGAATCCCTGCCGATGCCTGGATCATTGATCTGGAAGGCAAAACTGTTTATCCCGGATTCATAGATTTGTTTTCGCACTATGGCTTGCCCGACTCCTTGGAATTGGAGGAGCACATACACTGGAATGCCCAGGTTCGCAGTCATTTCAGAAGTGCCAAAGCTTTCATGCCGGATGCAAAAACAGCTTCGCTGCTCCGCTCAGGTGGATTTACAAGCGTGCAAGTTATCTCTCCCTTTGGCTTGCTCAAAGGATACAGTGCTGTCGTGGGCTTGGGTGAAGGCGACGCCAACCGGCAGATCATCAGGCAGGACGTCGCGCAATCCATTTCTTTCAGACGATCAGATCGCCGGTCACGGGGTTATCCAACCTCCACGATGGGTGCAATAGCACTGATCAGGCAAACAATGCTCGATGCTGATTGGTACGCAGCCGCTCATCAAAACTTCAATGTAAACCACAGCCAGGAGCGCCCCGAGACGAACAGGGCTCTTGAATCACTTGCCAGTGCCCGGCAAAACAATAAAGCTTTTATTTTTGAAACCAGCGATGAAAACTTTTTGTTTCGTGCCCATGCTTTGGCAAAAGAGTTTGGTCTGAATGCATGGATCATGGGCAGCGGCTCAGAGTACCGGCGGCTGGAGGCCGTCAGGCAGAGCCGCTTGCCGCTTATCGTTCCGCTTAACTTTCCAGATGAGCCAAAGTTGGCCACACCAGAGGAATCAAGGCAGGTATCTCTCGAAAACCTGCGCCACTGGTACCTTGCACCCGAAAATCCTGCGAGGCTGGCACAAGCTGGCATAACAATGGCACTCTCTTCATTTGGCAGTGAAAAAGAATTTTTAAAAAATCTCAGAACAGCCGTTGAACGAGGGCTTTCAGAGCAAGAGGCCCTGGCAGCACTTACCATAACCCCGGCCAGGATGCTTGGCATTGAAAATCGGTACGGCACCCTTGAAAAAGGCAAAGCAGCAAGCTTCTTCATTGCTGATGGCAATATTTTTGAACATGACAGTAAAATCCTGGAAGTATGGGTAGATGGCACGCAATATCCGGTTGTACCTCCTTCCCATAAGCCCGAAGGCAACTGGCTCATTAGCAGTCAGCAAGAGCTTGATGGGATAAGCATTGAGATCAAAAGCAGGAACAATCGCTTGAGCGGCAGCATTACACACGACGGAAAGGAAATTCGCCAGCAAAACATCAGCTATGACAAACTCCGCCTGGTGATGCATTTCCGGGGTGACTCGATTGGTTTTCCGGGGCTGTACCGTCTTTCGGCCAACCTGGGTGGCAATGAACTGCTCGGTAGTGGTGAAAATGCGGATGGAGGCTTCTTTTCCTGGACAGCTGCGCGCCAGGAAGCTAAGAATCTTCAGGATAATAATCTACAAGAGAATGACAAGTCAGTGACAAAGACACCGCTCGAGCTGGCAGAGCGCTACCCATCCATGGAATATGGCATTACCACTCGTCCTGAACAACCGCGCCACCTGCTCATCACAAATGCCACAATCTGGACGCAAGGTGAAGATGGCATCCTTGAAAATGCCGACATGCTGATCACCAGGGGCATCATTACCGCCATTGGCTTTGACCTGGAAGCACCGCTTGGAGCCATAGTGATTGATGTTGATGGTAAACACATCACTCCGGGGCTGATTGACCCCCATCTGCACACCAGCATCACAGGTGGTGTAAATGAAACCGGTGATGCCATCACGTCCGAAACACGCATCAGCGATGTGGTTCATGGCGACAATGTATGGATATACCGGCTGCTTGCCGGCGGCATCACATCGGGAACCCTCTTTCACGGTTCAGCAAACCCCATTGGCGGGCATAGTGCTGTAATCAAAATGCGCCATGGCGAATTGCCGGATGCATTGCTGGTCCAGGATGCCAAACCAGGCCTGAAGTTTGCCCTTGGTGAAAACGTGAAGGGAATGACAAGCCGCTATCCCAACAGCCGGCAAGGAACAGAACAAATCATCAAAGACAGTTTCAGGGCGGCTCTTGACTATGAACAGGCCCTTCTGCGACAAGCAATTGACCGCCAGGTCATGCCCGTGCGCAGGGACCTGCAGCTCGAAGCCATCCTGGAGGTGATCAAAGGAGAGCGTATTGCACATGTACATGCTTACCGGCAGGATGAAATGCTTATGATGATGCGGCTCGCAGAAGCTTACGGTTTCACCATCGCATCATTTGAGCACACCCTTGAAGGCTACAAAATAGCTGATGAACTCAGGGAACACGGCGCAGCCGCCGTGGTGTGGACCGACTGGTCATCGTTCAAGGTGGAAGCCCACGATGGCATCCTGCATAATGCAAGGCTGTTAAACGAAACAGGCGTATTGACCTCGTTGCATTCTGACAACACCCAACTCTCAACCCGAATGAACTGGGAGGCCGCCAAAACAGTTAAAACCGGCGTTGGTGAAATTGATGCGATGAATTTCATAACGCTGCATCCAGCCAAAATCATGGGCATTGATCACCGGGTGGGATCACTCCAGCCCGGTAAGGATGCCGATTTCGTCATCTGGAATGGCCATCCACTCTCAAGTTTGTCAATACCGGAGCAAACCTGGGTTGATGGCAGAAAATATTTTGACCGTGAAGAAGACAAGCTGTTGCGCGAGGAGGTGATGAAAGAAAGAGCGTTGATTATCAATTACATTCTGGAAGAAGAACGTTGAATTGTTGAATTGTTGAATCGTTGAATTGTTGAATCGTTGAATTGTTGAATTGTTGAATCGTTGAATCGTTGAATTGTTGAATCGTTGAATTGTTGAATTGTTGAATTGTTGAATCGTTGAATTGTTGAATTGTTGAATTGTTGAATCGTGAACCGTGAACCATGAACCATGAACCAGTAACCATGAACCCTTTATTATGAACATGATATTCAAAACGACCATTTTAGGACTAATATTTTTTGCAGGACTCACAAAGGTGA
>SKOK01000170.1 GCA_007120085.1 Bacteroidales bacterium
AAGAGAGCATCGGGCACGGGTGCCTTGCCCGTGAACCATTTATTGCCTGTACCGGCCAGTTTTATGCCAAACTCTGTTCCATTTCTGGCCATCACCACCACCATGCTGCTGTTCTCAACATTTTGTGCAGCATCTAAACACACTTTTCCCGCGGGCATTGACAAATTCAGGAAGAAGTGGTCGTTGCCGTTGATAAACTCAAGCACCTTGGCAGCTTCTTCTTTATTATCTGATGTACGGACGATGGCCGGGGCAATCAGGCGGTAAAACAGCGATGTCCCGGCCCGGTTGCGGTTATGAACCTCATCGCCCATATGCAACGCCTGGGCGATGAGCGCTTTCAGGTCAATTTTACCAAGCTTTTCGATGGCTTTTTTCAGGATGGGATATAATGTCTGTTCCATCCATCGCAACCTCTCGATCACCTCCTCACTGTATGCACCATAGCGTAACACCTTGCCAAGACCTTCATTAAGTGTGCAGTAGGCGTAGTTGCCGTATTTTTCATTTTTGATGATGAAAACGGGCATCCTCGGTGAAACGATGCCGGCCATCGGGCCAACGGCATTGTGTTCATGGCAAGGATCGAACTTTATATCGCCGGAAGCAGCCAGTTTTTCAGCATCCTCGGGTGTGGAGGCGAGACCTTCATAGATCAGCGCGCCGATAATGGCACCGCGTGTAGGCCCGCACATATCCTTCCAGGCAACCGGCGGCCCTGAATGCAATATCATTTTCTGATGCATCCCCGGAATCACATTGGCGGCGATGTCGAGACCAACAAGTGCGGGCTTTCCCTGCAATACGATATCCAAAGCCTTTCTGTTGGCTTCGTCAATGATGGCTTTTTTGTTTCTGATCACCTCCAAAAGCGAAGGATCATCAATTAGTGATGGCTTCCAGTCGAGCTGTACCGCCTCTGCACCAGCCTGCCGGATGTTTTCTGAAAAGCTTTGCATCCCGGTGTTCACAACCTTTAGGGGGGTGTTGAAAAGATTTTTTATTGCCATGGTGGGTTTCTGGTTTCTGGTTTCTGGTTCAAAACAGAGTTCTAAAACAGAGTTCTTATGTTCTGTTTTGGACTTCAAAACGATTAAACAAACTCTAACTTCCAACCTCTAACTTACATCTAACCTCATAATACCAGCGCACAGCTCTGCCGCGGCGGCCATCGATGGCATCACGATGACGCCTGCATTTTCAAGTGCCTTCTTAACATGACCAGCGTCTTGAGGATCATCTGCCGTGCCGGTGATGGAGCACACAAACAACAGCTTGTTGCTTGATGCTTTTGCTGCTTCGATGACGGGCACCAGTTCTTCTGCGGGCTGCGGGTTTGCTCCGTATCCCAGCACCACATCCAGCAGGATCAGGGCCACGTCCTTGTCGCCAGCTTCATCAATGATGCGCTTATTGCGCAGGCTGAAGTCAATCATCGGATGGGGGCGACCGGCCGTAAATTCGTCGGTGCCGAGGTCAATAATGGTATGTTCGCGGCTCTTCCAAGGGTCTTCCAGCATGAAATCCTTGTCTATTGGGGTGTTGCTGTATGTTTTGATGCCATGTTTCTGCAATATGATTTGTGCCTCGTCACAAAGTGTACCACCACTGAACAGTCCACGAAGGTATTTCCCATTTGCTTTTTTAGCAAAACTGGCGGTTTGCTGTTCAATTTCCATACGTCGGGCGTTTAATTTCTCACCAACAGCATCCGGTTTTTTATCTTCTGAGACGGCCAGTGCCAGCAAGGCAGCCTCTTCGAGGCTTTCAGCAGGGATGGCACCTGCGGCGGCGATCACCTTCGCATCTGCACCAATAAAAATGGCAATGACGGGTTTGCTGACGGCCCTCACCTCTTCCGATACTTTTTTTAACACGCTGGGATGCGGTGGCTTGGAAACCAGGCAGATCACTTCAGTGTCCTCGTCGGCAGCCAGTGCCCTGAGGGCGTCAATGAACATGATGCCACCGATCTTTTCATGCAGGTCGCGGCCACCGGTTCCAATGGCCTGCGAGATGCCGCCACCGTGGTTACTGATGATGGTGGTAACCTCTTGTAAACCAGTGCCGGATGCACCAACCAGCCCGATGCTGCCGCGCTTCACCACATTGGCAAATGCCAGCGGAATGCCATTGATAATGGCTGTGCCACAGTCGGGACCCATCATCAGCAAGCCCTTTTCAATGGCGAGGGTCTTGAGCATCAGCTCATCCTCAAGGCTCACATTGTCAGAAAACAACATGACATGTAAATTGTTGTCAAGGGCCTTTCGTGCCTCAGCCACGGCGTATTTCCCGGCAACGGATATCAGGGAGAGGCTGGCAGCTGGCATTACCTGCAAGGCAGCATCAAGACTCTTGGGAGCGAATTGTGTGCCATCATCCTGTTTGTTGCGCATCTCTCCGAGTACCTGCTCCACTGCCCCGATGGCGGCATCAGCCTGTTCTTCCTGTTCTGCGCGGACGGCGATGATGAGGTCATTTCCAGAGGCATCGGCAATAGAGGATGGCAGCATCCCGGCATTTTTCAGGATGGCAAGGTTTTCGTTGGTGGCCATGACAATGGAAGCATCCTCAATGCCAGGCATGGCGGTGATCTCACGGGTGGCCAGCATCAGAGTGACAGAGTCGTAGTAGTGGCCTTTCAAAATGACTCCTTTTGTTTGTTTTTCCACAGATTGGTCAAATTTTGATTTTTCCACGGATTAAATTATCCGCAGATTAGTCGGATTATCACGGATTGTTTTATCCACAGATTACACAGATTATAAGGATTAACAAGGATTTTATCATTCAAAGATAAGGGGTTTTTGGAGAATAAGGGCAAAAAAGCCGGCGATGAGGTCGGCGCCGGAGGTGTCGCCTACAGATATCAGTTGACGAAAAGCGGTGTGGGTTGTTTCAGGCTTGTCGCGAACAAGGGCGATGAGAAAGTCTTTGAGGCGTTTATAGTATTTAGCATCTTTGGCAAACTGCAGCATATTATTGGAAAAAAGGTTGCTGCCGGCAGCAGTTTCATACACCGGGACTTTTATTGCCCGATAATTCATTTTTGTGAGCGATTCGAGACAATGGATGCCATAAAGCAGTCCGGCGATGAAGTCGTCACCGGAAGGTGTAAGGCCACGGCCTTTGCCGCGGAATGCGCTTATGCTGTCAAAAAAACGAACATGCAGCAAGGAAAAGGCGTGTTCAAATGCTGTGAATGCTGCTTTGTCAAATGCGGAGGGGTAAATGTCTTTTGCAGGAATAAGCAGGGATAGCAGGCTTTGTTTCGGAAATGTACCGCTATGGAGTTGGATAAAATTCAGGACGGTGTTTTTGAATTGTACAAAATTGATATTGGGCCAACCAAATCCTGAATCATATATGTTACTTGGTTCAATGTGATACACATTATTGTTCAGTATGATGCTGTTCGGGTGTATAATGATCTCTGCATGCTGTTCCGGATAAAATTTATCCACAATGATGGTGTTGGGCGCGAGCAGTGATAAATCATCCGTGATGGCAACGATAGAACCGGAGTTGTTTATAAAATTGTCAATGCGCCTGAAGCTGGCGTATTGTTGATAACCACCAGGGGTGAGGCTGTCGCCGATGATGCGGATGTGCGGAACAGGGTTCATTTTCCAAAAGTACAAAAGATATGAGCAAATCATACAGGGATTAAGAAGCAAGGGAGAGCAGAAAGGACAAAGGTTGATTTTTTAGCGCATTAAAAAAACAGCGAAATGGTTATATTATGAATAATAAACATTATTTTTGTAATTCATAATAACAAACAAAGGCGAACCATGATTTTAAACAGAGAAAAAGAGATTGCCCGTATTGGTCAGGCATTGAAGAGCAGCAGCCCTCAACTGATTGTGGTTTATGGTCGTCGCCGCTGTGGCAAGTCCACCTTGCTTCAGCATATGATGCCCGATGATGCCATATATTTTTCGGCTGATTTGCGGGATGCTCCCTTGCAGAGAGATGCACTGGCGAGGGAGATTGAATCACTCATTCCGGGATTTTCCCGTGCAGTATATCCTGACTGGGAAAGTTTGTTCCTGGGTTTAAACACCGGACTTAAAAAGCGGACCGTTTTGTGTATTGATGAGTTTCCCTATCTTGTAAAAAACTGTCCTGAACTGCCTTCGGTATTGCAAAAACTTCTTGATGCCAGCCAAAACACCAACTACCACCTTATATTATGCGGTTCATCACAACAGATGATGCATAGCATGGTGCTTGACAAGTCTTCCCCCTTGTACGGCCGGAGTGATGAGATTATTCGTGTGAAGCCCATGAATGTTAGCTATCTGCAAAAATTCCTTTCGATTTCTGCCATCGAGACCATTGAAGAGTATGGTGTTTGGGGCGGTGTGCCTCGTTATTGGGAAATCCGGAAACGGGCTGGCAGTTTCGGGGCGGCCGTCAAAAAAAACATCCTTGATCAACATGGACTCCTTTATGAAGAGCCTGAGCGGTTGTTTGCCGATGAGATGCGTACATCGGTGCAGGCATCTTCTGTACTAAGCCTCATAGGCCTTGGCGTGCATCGCATATCCGAAATTGCCGGCAGGATGCAAAAGCCGGCCACGCACATTTCAGGCCTGCTCTCCTTTCTCACGAAACAGGGTTACATAAGGCGCGAAATCCCTTATGGAGAATCGGAAAAGACATCCAAAAAAAGCCTCTATAAAATTGAAGACCCGTTTATGAACTTCTATTTTACTTTTTTGCTACCCAATAAAAGCCGGCTGGAATACGACATGATTGACCAGGTATGGCAGGAGATCACGGAAAGGTATGATCAATACATCTCATTTATGTGGGAAGATTTGTGCCGGAAAACAATACCGCAGATCGTTATTGCCGAAAAATCATTTAATCCGGCCTCTCGCTGGTGGGGTGCAGGAAGAGATAAAAAGCCGATTGAGGTGGACATTGTGGCTTCATCAACAGACCATTCCAGTCTGCTCATCGGTGAGGTAAAATGGACGGAGAAGGCTGATGTGCATGCGCTGATGGCTTCATTGGAAAGCAAGATTGCTGCGCTGCCATTTGCAGGGGGCAAAACCATCGTCAAAGCGCTGTTCCTGAAGCGTAAGCCAACAGTTCCCACTCCCGGTTTCCGAATCTTGACTCCTGCAGATGTGATCGATACCAGACATCACCATGATTAAAAGCCAGCATCAAAAAATCATTATCTTTGTGATGCAGCGCGACTATCCCAGGGATAGCGCCATTTAATATCAACTGAAATTCAACAATCTAATAAGCATGGAAGAGAATAATAAAAATCAGAAGTGGCACGCGACCGATGCGAAGGACGTGCTTAAGCACCTTGAAGTGGATGTTGAAAAAGGCCTGGATTCGGACGGGGTGAAGAAGCGCCTTGAGGAGCATGGCCCCAACGAATTGCCAAAGGGCAAAAAGCGTTCGGCCTGGATGCGGCTGCTGATGCAGTTTCATAATGTATTGATATACGTACTGATTGCCGCGGCCATCATTACGGCTTTAATGGACCACTGGATTGACACCTGGGTGATCTTCGCCGTGGTGATCGTGAATGCCCTTATCGGTTTCATACAGGAGGGCAAGGCGGAGAGGGCACTTGAAAGCATCCGGGAGATGCTTTCGCTGGATGCCGTCGTGATTCGGGATGGCGAAAAGAAAACGGTAGAAGCAGAAGAGCTGGTGCCGGGCGATATCGTGATGCTGAAATCTGGCGACAAGATCCCCGCCGACATCCGCCTGGTGAAGTCCAAGGACTTTCGGGTGGAGGAGTCGCCACTCACAGGCGAGTCGACCGCGGTGGAGAAAACCACCGATGCTGCAGATGCGGATGCCGTGATCGGCGACCGCACCTCGATGGCTTTCTCCGGCACCGTGGTGGTGTATGGCAAAGCCACCGGTGTGGTGGTGGCCACCGGTGAGGACAGCGAACTCGGAAAGATCAACAAGATGATGTCAGAGGTGGAGAAGATCACCACACCGCTGCTGCAAAAGATCGACAAGTTTGGCAAATGGCTCTCCCTGATTATCCTGGGCGTCACTGCGCTGTTTTTTGCTTTCGGATACTTCTTCCGTGACTACACCATTGCCGAGCTGTTCCTGGCGGCGATCAGTCTGGTGGTGGCCTCGATTCCCGAAGGCTTGCCCGCCATCATGACGATCACACTGGCCATCGGTGTACAGCGGATGGCCGCCCGCAACGCCATCATCAGGCGGCTGCCCTCCGTCGAAACACTCGGCTCTGTCGATGTGATCTGCTCCGACAAAACGGGCACGCTGACCCGCAACGAGATGACCGCCAAAACCATCATCACAGCAGAAAAAAAATACACGGTAGAGGGAACAGGCTATAACCCCGAAGGGAACATTTTATTGGATGATGA
>SKOK01000280.1 GCA_007120085.1 Bacteroidales bacterium
AAAAGCTCCCTGAACCTATTATAAGTTTGCCTGAAGATCAACGCCAGGCCAGTTTCCACCACCTCGCCATCAAACACATCCTGGAAGTTTCGTTCCCTGTAAACCTTAACAATCAAGCGCCCATCGGGTGTGATGAGGTATTCTACGCTAAAGTCGCCGGCTATGTCGGAAGGGTTGAGCTGGCGACGTGTTTCGTCTTCCAGCTCGAGGTTACCTCCGGCTGTGATGCGCAGGCGTTCATCAAGAAAGTTGCGTGAGATCTCCATCTGCAACTCTGTGCGACCAACCATCTGACCATCGGCATAATCTTCATAAGATTCAACTTCAAAACTGAGCTCTACACCGCGAATATATCTGTCTGACAGCCTGTTTAACTGCTGTGACAGCAGGCGGCTGGCACTGCTGCGTGCAGTGGCCGAGATGCCGGGACCTGCCGTCATGGCCGCCAATGGATCATCCTGGATGAAACTACCCAGGATGAGCAGGGCAAATACCTGTTTGTTGAGCTCCGACTCAATCGCATTGACCTCGTTGAGACGTGCCTGCAGCCTGCCATCCATCGCCCCGCGATGCTCCTGCGGCAGGCCTATCCTGAAGCTGATATCCGGACTCATCAGCTCACCTTTCATGTTCAAAAAGACATCAAAAGGGTATTGCCGCCGGAATGCAGGCTCCTGCTGCCCGCCGGTCATGCTGTGTGTGGCCATCAGCTCCCGGGGTGATGTCCTCACCGTATAGCGCGCTGTAATATCCATCGACGCACTCAGCGGGTCACCCGTCCATAAGATGGTGCTGCCGCTCTCAATGGCAAAATTGCGCCTGATCACGTCGTAGAAAGTCATTTGGTAGGAGCCGTCACCGATCTCATAACGTCCGGCAAGAATGATGCGCCCGCCCGGGTCGATGCCAAAGCTCAGCACACCACCACCACGCAATTCAAGCATATCGCCCGCCACCTCATCAATCACAATGCTGACCTGCGTTTGCGGGTCTATCTCAATATTCAGACTCATGTCTAGATTCTCGAAGCTCGACATCATGGGATCCGGTTCGCGAGGCTGCATGAGGAGGTCGGCAAACAGATCATCCCGGATACTTACAAACTCCACAACGCCTTCATCGCCAATGGCCTCCGGCATGTATTGTGGTACAATGAAGGCAAACGATGAGCCCTTGTTGAGCTTCAGCTCTCCTTCAACAACAGGATCACTCATGTCTCCGCTCAACCTGAGGTCCGTATCAATCAGCATACGACCGTAAAACAACTCATTGGCACCTTTGGGGATATTCATCGCCTGGAAATTTGAAGACGAAAGGTTTAAGTCAAAACGGATGTTATCAGGTAAAGCAAGAACAATATGACCATCCAGGCTTGCCTGCCGGCCTTCATGATCAAAAAGGCTAAACTGGTCAAAGATAACTTTCTGTTTATCAAAAAGGATGGATGCCTGCGGGATGTTGTAACGGGCGTTAAGAAAGGCCACATGGAAGCCCAGACTGTCAAAATTGAGCACACCCGAAATGTCAGGCATGGAAGGCTCCCCAAACACGCGCATCTCACCGCTGATGATGCCTTCCATATCATCGAGCTGATCAAAGGTCAACGCTTCCAGGGTTGATAAGTCCAGTTGCGCAAGATTCAGATTGAAGTCCATATGCGGCATCTCTTCGCTACTGTAAAAACCCTTCAGGTCAATCACATTGCCATAACCACTTATTGATGCTTCAACCTGAAAGAGTTCCGGTGATGGGTTTTCCACAAACAGACTTACATCTCCTATCTTATTTCCCTGAAAGCCCATGCCATCCACGAGCAGATCAGCCGTAAACGATGGGTTTCCAAACACATCTTTTAACACAACCGACCCATTAAAAATGCCTTCAACTAAAGGATCACCACCCAAAAGATCAAATTCGCCAAGATTAATGTTTTTCATGCGTAAGGCCACTGGTGATTCTTTGTTATCGGGTTCTGTGCTAAGCAAAGAAATCTCCTTATCGGCGGCGCTAATGACCAGTTCCTGCGCAAGCAGAAATGAGTCACCGATCTTTAACTGGTTACCCTCTGCCACCTGCCAGTAAAAACGGTTGGCCATCAGATCGGAGTCCAAGCGGAGGGATACATAATCTTCATTTTGCTGCAGCTCACCAGATATACCAAGCCATGCTTCCTCATGCATATCATCAAAAGACAGATCAAATCTGAGTATTTGCTCCTGCAGGCTTCCCGTAGCAAAAATATTTGTCAGGCTGACCTGTTCAGACGCGAACTCCGGCAGCTGCAACCTGAAATCCAGGTAATCAGGGTCAGAATCTGCTTGCAGGCTCAGGTCACGTATCTGCCAGCCCGCAATATTCATTTCGGGAATGTTAAGATCAATTGAGATGATTCGCGTGCGGCTGTCAAAACCGGCTGAAGCCTCGATCGCTTTATAAGAGTGCAGCGATGGAATAATGAGCTCCGTGAGGTAAGGAGAAGGGAAGACAGTCAGCGAAACATTGAAAAAGTGAGGTTCATCAATGCTGTCGTAATCGAAGAGATCCTGCTCAAGGTACGTGTTAACGTGGGCTGCCAGCGAAGCAGGTATGCCTGCAGGAGAAATGTTCCCACGGTAAGTGGCCTCCAGAATTGTTGACCTGATGTCCGCCAGGTAACGACCCTGTCTGCTCGAGGTTCTAAGCACCAGGCTGTCCAGCGTAAATACCTCCCTGCCCGAGAGCACATGCGTATCATCCAAACGGATGCTGCCATCAAAAAAATCAGAAGAAGTCAGTGCCAAATCCGCAGTTATTATTGTCTGCAGTGCAATCAAATCATCAGTAAAGCCAAGCTCCAGGGCATTTAAGTGTTTTAAATGCCAATCGGCCGACACAAGCGGATGCTCACCTGTAAGATCAAGCCGGTTATGCAATTCAACAGATAAATGCTCATCATCATAACTGACTAATGCATCAATGACACCTGAATTGAGGGAAGCCGACAAGATAAGATCACGGTAGGTATAACTCCAAAAGCATAGGGAATCAATCTGGAGCCGGATATCTGACAACATCGTTTCAGGATCGAAGCCTGTTCCGTCTGCTTCTAACAAGAAAGCAAGATCGGTTATCAGGTCATCTTGCCCGGTGATTGCCAGTGGATGCGTACTTTCCAGTTTTGCAGACATTTCCCAAACAGGCTCCTCCCCTGCTGCCTGCTGCAATGCCAGCGAGGCAATCATCGATACAAAATCACTTTGCAAGTCAGCCTCCATGAGGAAATCATCCGGATGACCGACAAAGCTTCCGCTCAGGGATAAGGATTCAGGATAAACAATTCCTGCCGGCTGCAAGTCTTCAGAAATCCTGGGAATAAAGGCTTTGGGAAGGGATGTCAATGACCAGGAGGGCACGTCAATAAAGAGACCGTCGGCCGAGAGAATATTGTGCAGGCGGGCATCTGTGATCTGAAAACTGATCTGATCATCCACATTTATGTTTAATGCTTTAAGATCAATCTGCTGCAGGTTGCCATTGGCAATGAACAAAAAATCAACGGGCGGACTGTTGCCTTCTTTGAAAACATCGCCAATTGCCGGCACCAGTTCGGCCAGGTCTTCTCCAATATGACCGCGAAGCTCAAACTTTTCCAGGCTGTGCAATTCATCCAGCGGCATTTGTAATCGTAATACAGGAACTGATGTTACCAGGTCTGCTTCTATCCGGCTCCCGGCAGTCTCGATGTATAACTGATCAATACGGGCACCTTTCCCCAGCTTGATTCCACCCGCCATTTTCCTTAACTCCGGACCGTCCCTTTCTGCAACGCGCAGATTCCGTAACCGGGCGTCAATCGTATCAGGGCTGATATGCACAGCTTCCATGTGAATCTCAATGTCGTAGAGCTCCAAATTGGCTGGTTCAGCAAGCGGGTCAGTGACATTGTTTCTTTCGCGCATTTTAAATTCTGCATCAGCAATATGCAGGACATCCGCAACCAGGCTCACCGGCATAATTTCATCCCAGCGAAAAGAGAAACCTGAGACATGGTCGGGACGCACCCCGCCGGATTGATCAACTGAGGCCACGGGTGCAGAAGCGTTGGATTCTAGGCCAGGGCTTTCAGCTCCGGGACGTGCAGGCATAATGATATCGGCCAGCAAGCCGGTAACGAGAAAGTCTTTGAGATCAAAGTGCATATCATGCAGATCCAGCCGGCGTGGATTTGTTTCCAAATGTGCTAAGGCAGTGGTCAATTCAAAACCCTGATCATCCAGAAATATAAATGTAATGTTTTCAAGCAGGAGCTTTTGCATGGCTATATCAGGCAAGACTCCCGATGTTTCCCTATCAGGGTCAGGAGGCACCGATGCTTCCTGCATCAGCAGCCTGAGTTCAGCATCGCTGATGTGTGTATTGCCGATATGAAAGCGCATCTGTGCCGGGTCAAGTGCGTCAAAACTGGTTTCAAATGCACCTAAGCGCAAATTGAGGTCCATCCCCGTATGATGGTCTGCAAAACGAAACCCTATGTCATCCAAATTGATACGTCTTAAAGAGAACTCCCACGAAGCAGAATTACCGTCAGCGGCTTCGGGTAAACTTGTTTCTGCAGGCTTGTCCGGATCCTGATGGTTTTTCTCATCATTACTAAATGCATCCAGAAGGAATTCATAATTGAACAGGCTATCAGGTTTAAGTCGCGTGATGTTCAGATTCACATCAGAAAGCGACAAGTGATTAACCGTAAGCTTGTTTCTCAGCAAGCCAGGCAAATTCACATCAATCTGAAGCCTGCCGCTGTAAAGAAGGGTATCTCCCTTTTTGTCTTCCAGGTAAATACCTCTGATGTCAATGGCTTTGGGCAACCGGATACCAATTCGCTCAACCGTGATGGCTGTCCCGGTTTGCTCGGAGAGCATATTGGCAGCGCGTGTGGTCACGTAGGTTTGTACCGCCGGGAACTGCAAGCTTATCACCACCAAAAGAAATAGCAAAACAATGGCCAGGACAAAACGCAACAGCCATTTGAAAACAAGACTTATATAGTATTTAATCTTTTTGATGACTTTTTGACTTGAACTTTATGAGCACACAAAATAATTAAAAATATTGCACCAATATACAAAATTATATGCTGTCTTGTTAAACAAAAAAGCCCCGGAAGATTATCCGAAGCTTTTTGTCAAATTACATCAATTGGTTTTCAGCAATTTGCCATAAAATCAATTTGTGCATATTGGTCCGACTACTTTTCTTGTCCGCGCATCGACATAATGTCGCGGTCAAAAATGTAAAGGTTATGGTCGCCAAGGATGTTAAGCTTGTCGATGATAGCCTGCACAGAGGTCTCCTCTTCAAGTTGTTCATCAACAAACCACTGAATCCAGTTATTGGTGGTATAGTCCTTCTCATCCAGTGCAAGCGAAACAATTTCATTGATGGCGGCTGTTACCATTTGTTCATGTTCAAGGCTTGCATCAAACAGCTCCTTGATGCTTGTAAACTCTTTTGGGGGTTGCTCAACCAGGGGCACAATTGCATGGCCACCGCGCTCATTGATGTAATGGATAAACTTTAACATGTGTACGCGTTCCTCTTCTGCCTGTGCATAAAACCAGGAAGAAATTCCTTCAAGTCCTTCTGCATCAGCCCAGGATGCCATCGCCAAATACAGTTGTGAAGCATAAGCTTCTTTTGAAACCTGCTCGTTCAGGATGTTCAGCATTTTTTCAGATAACATGATTTTTAGGGTTTTGAGATTAATACTATTTACGGTTAATTGCAATCGTTTAAAAACTTAACAAAAGTACACAATGATTGTTTTCTAAGAATGATTTTTTAATTCCCAGTACGATCATCAAGCGCATTTATTTCATAAATTTTTCTAAAAAGACATCAGTATTGTCTCAACAATTTAAAAACATTGTATATTTGCGCATTAAAGTACTTATTTTCTTTTTTGTTACAAAATGAAACGACTATGACAGTTCCTTTTAAACAGAATGATGATTATATAGAATATTTCAATGCAAATAAACCAGCAACCATTAACCAGCAATCAGCAATCAGCAACCAGAAACCAGAAACCAGAAACCAGAAACCAGAAACCAGTAACCAGCAACCATGAACCAGTAACCAGCAACCATGAACCATAAACTATGAACCAATGAAACGAACCATCATTAAAATAGACGAAGACCTCTGCAACGGATGTGGTCTTTGCGTTGAGGGCTGCCACGAGGGCGCCCTGCAACTCATTGACGGCAAAGCACGCATGATCAGCGACCTGTATTGCGACGGGCTTGGCGCTTGCATCCCCGAATGCCCGGTTGCGGCCATCACGCTCGAAGAAAGAGAGGCCGAACCATAC
>SKOK01000123.1 GCA_007120085.1 Bacteroidales bacterium
GAAAGTGTGCACGCCCACGCCATCATTACCGGTATCGATACAGAAGAAGCTGAGCAGGTACCTGAGGTGCTTGCTGTTGTAACCGGCAAGGATTTTCCCTACAAGTTTGGCTTATACATGAAGGACAGATATATCTTTGCCCAGGACAGGGTCAGGTTTTTTGGTGAGCAGATCGCTGCTGTGGTGGCGCGCACCCCAAAGGCTGCCAAAAAGGGCGCTGAGCTTGTGCGGGTGCATTATAAGCCGCTTCCCAAAGTGATCAGCCAAATGGACGCCATCAAGGATGACAGCGAGTTGTTGCATCCTGACCTGGAAAATTATAATACTGTGCCATGGTTTTTCCCGCAGGCCAAATCAAACATTGCCCATCAGCGCAAGATCCGCAAGGGCAACACCGAAAAAGCATTTGCCGATTCAGACTATGTGCTTGAAGACGAATATTATGTACCGCGCTACTCCCACTGTGCCATCGAACCGCACGCCTGTGTGGCCAAATACGATCTTGCAGGTCGTCTCACCGTGTGGGCGTCGTCGCAATCCCCGCACACCCAGCGCCACCTCTTTGCCGAAGCGTTGGCACACATGGGGTTGACGCATAATGATGTCAGGGTGATTGCCCCATACGTTGGTGGCGGCTTCGGCTCAAAAGCCGGCGTCACCATGGAGATCATGGCGGCTGCAATAGCCACGAAGATTCCCGGGCACCCTGTTAGAATACGGTGGACCCGCGAGCGGGAGTTTTACAACACCTACCAGCGCCTCGGGGTGGTTACCAGATTAAAGATGGGGGTATCCGGGGATGGGAAGATCAAGGCTTTGCAGCATGAGCTTTACTGGGATGCCGGTGCCTATGTCGAGTATGGTGCCAATGTAGTGAATGCCGTTGGCCTCTCTGCCATCGGCCCCTACATGATCGACAACGTATCCATTGACTCATACTGCATTTATACCAACCTGCCGCCTGGCGGGCCATACCGCGGCTTTGGCTATTCGGAGTTCCTTTTCGGACTGGAGATTCATATGGACAGGATCGCTGAGCACCTCGGCATCGACGCCGTAGAGCTCCGCAGGATCAATGGCATCAAAGAGGGCGACACCCTGGCCTATGGTGCCCATATGAACCCCAGTGGGTTGCACCAGGCCATCGAAAAAACCGCGGAGGCCATCGATTGGGGTTTCAAAGAAACATCCTCCGATCCTAAAAAACTGATTGGCAAAGGCTTCTCACTGTTCTGGAAAGCGCCCGCAATGCCACCCAACGCTTCGTCATCCTGCTTTCTTAAAATTAATGAAGACGCCAGCGTAAACGTAATGATCTCAGGAATGGACATCGGGCAGGGACTGCTCACCGTAATGGCCCAGATCGTATCTGAGGTGCTCACCATCAAGCCTTCGAAGGTCAGGGTGGAAACACCCGACACCGACCGGAATCCATACGAATGGCAAACTGTGGCCTCGCACGTGACCTGGAGTTGCGGCAATGCGGTTAAAAAGGCAGCCATTGATGCCCGTGACCAGATTTTTGACACGGTTGCCCGAGCACTAAACATCGACAAGCATAGCCTGTTCCTGGAGGATGAATTGGTTAAATCTTATACAGACAAGGATTTCTCGCTTCCGCTGAAAAGCTTCATGATCACCGGTATACAAGTAGAGGATGGCTCCTTCAAGGGCGGACCGGTACTCGGACGTGGCATGTTTATGCCGGAGTTCACCTCGGCAAAGGCCGATCCCGAAACCAGCCAGGGAGGGCATCCGAATGTGCATTATACGGTAGGCGCCGCCGCCATCAAACTCGAAATTGATACTGAAACCGGTAAGGTGAAGGTGCTCAAAGTGGTCGAAGCCATCGATGCCGGCAAGGTCCTCAACCCCTCACTGGCTGCGGGTCAAATCATCGGCGGTGTGTTGCAGGGTATATCCACAGTGCTCTACGAAGACATGCGCTTCGACCATCGCGGCAAAATGCTGAACCCCAACTTTACCGATTATAAGATCCCAACGGCCCTCGATATCCCCGATGAGGTTGTGCCAATATTTGTTGAAGTTGCACAACCCGACGGACCTTATGGCGCCCGGGGTATTGGCGAACATCCAATGGTGCCTGTAGCGCCAATGATCGCCAATGCCATCTACGACGCCACAGGCATCCGGATCAAATCGATGCCCATCACCGCCGAAAAAATATTTTTGGAGATGATGAAGGCAAAGAAGTAAATAAGCTCGAAGCTGGAAGCTGCAAGCTCGAAGGGTTCGCGGAGGATAAGCTCGAGGTTAGAGGTTGGAGGTTAGATGGTAGATTTTGGTGAACTGTTTAATTGTTTAATTGTTGAACTGTCATTCCCGCATTTTGGACACCGCCCTTTCGATTGCGGACGACCCCAGTGTCGTCCCTACAGCACACCCCGGGTTGTTTTGCTGGCCGGTCAAGCCCGGCCAATACAGTCGCGTCGCAAAGGAAAAACATCATCGATCAGAAACCATCAACCAAAAACCAGAAATTAGAAACCAGAAACTAGTAACCAGAAACCATCAATTAATAATTATCCATCAATAATTGTTTAATAAATGAACAGACCTCTAGAGAATATAAAAGTTTTAGACCTCACCCGCGTGCTTGCCGGCCCGTTTTGTACGATGATCCTTGGTGACCTCGGCGCAGAGGTGCTGAAGGTTGAAATGCCCGGCACCGGCGATGATGCCCGCGGCTTCGGACCTTTTAAAAATGGCAGTAGCCTGTACTTTGCGAGCATCAACCGCGACAAGAAAAGCATCTCCCTGAACCTGAAAAGCGAACAGGGAAAGCAAATTTTTAAACAGTTGCTGCCGCAGTTTGACGTCCTGGTTGAGAATTTTCGGCCGGGCACAATGGAGAAACTTGGCCTGGGATATGAGGTACTAAAAGAACTGCATCCCGGACTCATCTATGCCGCCTCTTCTGGGTTTGGTCATAGCGGGCCATACAGCACACGACCGTCTTACGACATACTGGCCCAGGCCATGGGCGGCATCATGAGCATCACAGGCTGGCCCGATTCGCCACCGACGCGCGTAGGAATGTCGCTCGGCGATATCACGGCATCACTCTATACCGCCATCGGCATCAATGCCGCATTATACCACAGGACCAAAACAGGCCTCGGACAAAAAATTGACGTGTCGATGCTCGACTGCCAGGCATCCATCCTCGAAAACGCCCTTGCCCGCTACCAGGTCGAAGGCAAATCGCCCGAACCGCTCGGCAACAGACACCCCACCATCACACCCTTCCAGGCATTCAAAGCCTGCGATGGCCACTTCGTGGTAGCCGTCGGAAACGATAACCTCTGGAAGTCTTTCTGTATGGCCATCCAGCGTCCTGACCTTATTGATGACCCAAGGTTTCTCACCAACGGACTGCGAACAGACAACATTGATGCCCTCGTAACCATACTGGAACCAATCTTCACCCAAAAGCCAATGAACGAATGGCTCGGAATCATCGAAAAAGCCAAAGTACCCTGCGCCCCCATCAATACCGTTGACAAACTGTTTGAGGACGAGCAACTAAAGGCTCGTAATATGATCATTGACCTGCACGATAAAGATGCCGGCGACATCAAAATCGCCGGAAACCCTATCAAAATGACCACCGTGCCCGAAGTTAGCCGCCGTAATCCAGCCCCAGGTGTAGGCGAACACAACGAAGAAATCCTTAGCAAACTGCTGGGGTTGGACACCAAGAGCATCGATGCCCTCCGGAAAGATGGGGTGATTTAGTGAATGGGTTCAGGGTCGGAGTTTAGAGTTTGGAGTGAAATCTGTGTTAATCCGTATAATCTGTGTAATCTGTGGATAAATATGAAATCTGTGGAAAAAATAATCACTGACCTTTGCACGCTTATTGAGCAGCGAGACCCTTCCATCAATGCCTTTTTGCCGGAGCCTGACAGGCGCACCCGTTTGCTGAATGACCTGGAGGCACTGTCAGAAAAGTATCCGGCAGATGCAGATCGGCCTGCATTGTATGGCTTGCCGGTTGCCGTAAAGGATATCTACCGTGTGGACGGCTTTGACACGTTATGCGGCTCCAAACTGCCAGCTCACTTGTTTGCAGGCCCTGAATCCTCTGCCGTAACTCGCTTAAAAACTGCCGGCGCACTCATTCTGGGCAAGACCGTGACCACGGAGTTTGCCTGGTTTCAACCCGGTGCTACGCGTAACCCGCACAACCCCGACCATACGCCCGGTGGCTCCAGCAGCGGTTCAGCAGCAGCCGTGGCAGCCGGGATGGCCCCTTTAGCACTGGGCACTCAAACCATAGGTTCTGTGATCAGGCCTGCCGCCTATTGCGGCATCATAGGTGTTAAACCCAGCGCACAGAGCGTTCCCACCGATGGCATCATCCCATTCTCACCCACCTTTGACCAGGCAGGGTACTTTGCCCGCGACCTTGACACTGCCGAGGCGGTAGCATCCGTCATTTGCGACGAATGGTGTGCAAAAGACACGCCTAAACCCGCCGCCACATCACCCGGACTAACCAAAACGGACCATCGGGAACAAAAAACGTTGACCATGGGGATTCCTGACAACGCATTCCTGGCGCTGGCCGATGGTGAAATATTAAACACATTTCTTAATGTTATTGGTGGTTTAAAAGCCGCCGGACATCGCGTGGTAGCTACCAGCCTTTTTGCCGACATCAAACGCATCAACCGGGAACATAAAGCCGTTGCCGCCCTCGAATTCGCAAAGGTGCACGCCGGCTGGTATGCTGAATTTGGCCATCTGTTCGGTGAACACAGTATAAAATTGATACAGGAGGGTCGCGAAGTTTCTGAAAGTTCATTACCTGCCATCCTTGCACACAGGCAGGCTTTGCAAAAAGACATTGACAGCAGAATGGCAGGGGAGGGCATTGACTTATGGATAAGCCCGTCGGCTACAAGCCTGCCTCCTCGAGGATTGACTTCAACCGGCAGTCCGCTGATGAACCTGCCCTGGACATTCGCCGGCTTGCCCTGCCTCAGCCTGCCAATACCAGATGCCGGCCTCCCTTTACCTGTTGGCTTGCAATGTTGTGGCAGGATGAATGGGCTGCGGGAGTTGTTCGGATATGCCAGGATCATTGAGCAGGCCCTTCGCGCAGGCTAAAGCAACTGCCGGATCTTGTCGCATAACAATCCGGCAACAACCATTGATACATATTTATGTTCTTTGGAGTGAATGTAGCAAACGATTGGTGCCATCCACTCAAACATCGCCAGCAGGTAAGGCAGCTGCCGTGTGTCACCGCCAACACTTTTAAGGGCATATTCACGCATCTTGAGCGCAAGACGAACATTATGTCTAACACGCTCAGCATGTCTGCCATTGTAACTCACCTCCGGTTCGGCTGAAAAAAAACCTGAATCATAAAAACGGGTAACGAAGTCTATGTAGTCGTGCATATCGGCTTCGTTCTCAATGGGAGCAAAGTCAAGCATAAATATGTCTTCCAGGCGGGCAAAGTCGGATATGGCTGAGCGGGGCTTTGTTTCTGAAAAATCTATCAGGTAAACATTCATGTTTTCATCCAGCAAGATGTTTTGCAGGTTCAGGTCACCATGGCAGATGGCTGTATGATAGTTGAACACCCACTCCCTGAGTTCAGGAAATTTATACTTCAAAAACCAATAGGGGTTCGTGATTTGGCGGCCATTTTCCCTTATGGTAATGTATTCTTCATCTGGCGTAATTGACAAAATCTCTTTCGCTTGCTCATAAATGTGCGGAAAGAAGGTGAGGGTGGGGTCGTGATCGCGGAATGGGTGAATGTCCTGGCGTACGGCTTGTCCGTACCAGGGTTTGAGGATTTGCAGGAACACCTTGTCAAACAGGGGCTCAAGCTTTTCGAGCGGCCACTCCTGGTAATAGTGTGCAATCCATTTGAGTTGTGATCCTTCGCCGCCGATGCCAACGAAATTGTAGCGCATCACGCCGGTGTTGCCGTAAAACTCAGCCCCAAGCACCATTGCGCTGTTATTAAGGATATAAGGCATGGCATATAGGCGGCACCGTTCCGATTCGCGCGAGATCATGTCTTTGGGGGCAATCTTCAGCACGGTAGGCCTGAGCTTGCGGCCATCGTGGTCGAAGGATTCTACCTGGAAGGTCTGTGCTGAAAAGCCTCCATGCAGCATCTTGATTAGCAGCCGTGAAGAGTCGGCATACAGGCGACGTGTAAGGAAGGCCTCGTGTGGCTGCAGCGTAAAATCGCCGTGGGTCTTGATTTTGAGGCGGTTTTCCGATGCATCGGTGCAGCCATCCGATAAAAAGACCCAGGTCTTTGGGTTTGAAAACACATTGGCAGTTTCAAGGGTTTCGACTTTGATGATGTTTTCAAAAGAAAGCACACCTCCTAGAAATGTTTGAATTGATGCATCTTTGGGCACATTGGGCATCTGATCCAGGACGTAACGGATGCCGCACAGGCTACTTTTCCGGATGCCTGTATCCCCGATCGGGAGTTTTGTATTGTTTAGAAGGTTTTGAAGCTGCGGGGTGGCCATAATCGCAATTGACACTGATGGTGCATCAAGTCCCGGATCAGCAATGACAAGCAACATATGATCGCCATCTCTGGCTTTCAGGTTTTTCCTGAGGGTGCTTGCTGCTTCGGCCAGCTGGGCCGTGGTAAGCCCGGCTTCTTCGTTGAGGCTGAGCAGCCCTGATGTCTCTTTCGGGAATGAGACGCCTTCATTCACGAACATTCCGGCCTGTGACGGGTTTTGCGGTATCCGGAAATCACCCTCCATTCCAGCCTCTTCAGGCATGAGTGCAGCGCAGCACCCGCTAACAACGAAGAGACCCGTTTGCTGAGTACCTGCCTCGTGCGATTCAGCGAAACAGCCCTGGCCAACGGCAAAGCCTAGTTCGTCGTAACCGGCAATGCCCGCGTCTTTCCAGCATAAAGCTGGCTTTTTGTCTTCTTCAAGGACATCATAATGAAAAGAAGTCCCCGAAGCTGAAAAAGTGATGGGTTCCTGTTTGTTAACCGCAGGACGCATAAGTTCCCCAATGGCCTCTTCCGTAGTATCTGAAAGCTTAAAAACGCGGTGCAGCCCAGCCATTTCGATAACCTGGAAAACTTCGGGTTTCATCCCGGAAATATACAATGTACCGCCATCCGACGTCAATCGCTTTGTCGCTACAAGCAGGGATCGTATGCCTGAGCTCGAAAGGTAGCTGCAGCTGGCCAGGTCAATGATAAGATGCTGTGTTTTGCCATAAAGCGGTTGAAGTGCCTGGTCAAAATCGGGGCTGCTGATGGTGTCGAGCCGGCCGTTAACGGATATGACTGGCACGGATTGCTTGTTTTGAATGTTGATTGAGGCCATGGCAAATAAATAGTTTAGTCGTTGAGTTGTTTAGTCATTGAGTTATTTGGTTGTTTGTCATTTGATTGTTGAGCCGTATGTTTAGTTTTTTTCGCTTTGTTTTTGCGTGTCCGTGTGAACACTTTCCTCCTCTTTGTTTTTATTGGGAATGATGAGGTTGAGGGTTACTCCGGTAACTGCTGCGAGTCCGATGCCTTCGATGGCGAACTCACCGGCAGAGAAGCACATCCCGCCGATGCCGAATACGAGTATGAGGGCAACGATGGTGAGCCGGCGCGGGTCGCTGAGGTCTTTGCCTCCCTTTACGAGGGTGTTGAGGCCAACGACCATGATGGCGCCAAACAGCAGCAGCATCACGCCGCCCATTACGGGTGTGGGTATTGATTGCAGCAGGGCGCCTGTTTTTCCTATGAATGAGATCATTATGGCGATGATAGCTGCCCATGTCATAATGGCAGGGTTGAAGATTTTCAGGATGGCCACGGCGCCTGTTACTTCTGAATATGTTGTGTTGGGCGGGCCGCCGAGCATTGCCGCAAAGGATGTGGCAACCCCGTCGCCGAGCATGGTGCGGTGCACGCCAGGATCTTCGAAATAGTCTTTCCCGGTAACGGACCTGATGGCAATGATATCGCCAAAGTGCTCGATGGCCGGTGCGATGGCAATGGGCACGATAAAGATGATGGCCTTGAGGTTCCATTCGGGCAGGGTAAAGGCCGGCATGGCCAGCCATGCTGCTTCGCTGGCAGCGCTGTAATCAATCAGGCCGAAGGGTATGGCGACGAGGTAGCCGGCAAAGATGCCGCAGAGTATCGGGATCAGGCGCAGCAGCTTTTTGCCCATGATCATCACGAGCACGGTAACGGCAAGCGTTGTCATTGAAATGATGAGGGCCTGTTGTTCGGGGATGATGGCGGTTGCCCCGTCGCCGGTTTTGCCCATGGCCATGTTCACGGCCACTGGAGCGAGGATGAGGCCGATCACCATGATCACCGGCCCGGTGACGATGGGTGGCAGCAGCTTGTGCAGGAAACCGCTTCCCCGCCATCTTATCAGCAGGGAGAGGATGATATACAAGAACCCGGCAGCCATCAGTCCGCACATGGTGCCGGCAATGCCCCAGGTTTGAACGCCATAGATGATAGGTGCGATGAAGGCAAAGGAGCTGGCCAGGAATATCGGAACTTTGCCTTTGGTGATGAGCTGAAAGAGCAGGGTGCCGGCACCGGCAGTAAAAAGTGCCACGTTTGGATTGAGCCCGGTAAGCAGGGGCACCAGGACCAGTGCTCCGAAGGCCACGAAGAGCATCTGGGCGCCAAGCAGGGCGCCGGAAGGGCGAAACTGATAGCTGTCGTTCATGTGTGTAGCGTGTTAGTTGACCGGAAAATGCCTTCGAAAAAATATTGGATTCACAAAGATACTAAACACTCTTTTGTTTTTGAATTATATATTGATGTTCATTGTGTGAAAAACAAAACCAGGGAGGTTCTTTTGTTTCCGTATTGCGCCATTTGAAAATTCTTACGTATATTTGGCTTTGCAATAAATCTGAAAAAGTGGCAAGAGCGAAAAAATTTGGCGCATTTGGCGGTGTTTTTACACCATCATTGCTTTCAATTCTGGGTGTGATCATGTTCCTGAGGCTGCCGTGGATAGCTGGCATGGCAGGCTTATGGTCAACGCTGGGCATCATCCTGGTGGCGCATGTGATATCTGTAAGCACTGGACTCAGCATTTCTTCGCTGGCAACGGATAAGCGTGTGGAAACCGGTGGTGCATATTACATTATTTCCCGAAGCCTGGGATTGCCCATAGGGGGCACCCTCGGGATAGCCTTGTTTGTTGCGTTTTCATTCAGTATCAGCCTCTATCTCATTGGTTTTGCAGAAACATTTTTGTCTGTTTTTGGCTTTGAGGTAAGCCTTCAAACGATAAGGATCACCGGCTCAATTGTGTTGTTGCTTGTGGCAATCATCACCTTTATCAGTACATCTTTGGCGATCAGGGTGCAATACCTGATTATGGCTGCGATGGCCTTGTCGCTGATATCTGTATTTGCAGGCAGCCATGACTTTGTACCCCGGGTGCCTTTTTTGCAGCCAATGACCGACAGCCTGCCCTGGATTGTTCTGTTTGCCATTTTCTTTCCTGCAGTTACGGGTTTTAACACAGGTGTTTCCATGTCGGGCGACCTCAAGAACCCCCGAAGTGCGATTCCTATTGGTACGATGATGGCCATTTTTGTGGGTTTGATCGTTTACACTGGCCTGACCCTGTTTTTTTCTTATACCGTTGACAGGAACGTACTTGTTAATGATCCACTGGTGTTGTTCAACATATCCTGGTTGCCACAGCTGGTGGTAGCCGGTATATTCAGTGCCACGCTTTCATCGGCACTGGGGAGCATGATGGGTGCACCGCGCATTCTGCAGGCTGTAGCCATCGACCGCATCATGCCGGGTTTTTTCTCCCGGGGCTACGGGTCTTCGGGTGAACCGCGCAATGCACTCATCATTACATTCCTGATTGCCCAGGCAGGAATCCTTATAGGAGAGCTGAATGTCATAGCGCGCATTGTCTCCATCTTTTTCATTATTACGTACGGCTTCCTTAACATCACATATGTGATAGAAAGCTGGGCGGGCAGTGACTTCCGGCCATCTTTCAAGATCCCGCGCCTGGTTGCCATCATTGGGGCTTTGGCCTGCATCATCGTGATGATCCAGTTGGATGTCATTGCTTTGCTGGTAGCTTCTGTAGTGCTTATTGCGCTGTTTCTCTTTCTTAAAAGAAAAGAGCTGACACTGCAAAGTGGCGACACCTGGACAGGTGTGTGGTCATCACTCGTAAAGACCGGCCTTGGGCGCATAAGTGCCGGCAAACCACTGGCGAAAAACTGGCGGCCCAATGTGATCCTCTTTAGCGGTGGTGAGAAAAACAGGCCCCATCTTATTGAAATGGGCAAGGCGCTGGTTGGCAAAATGGGCGTGTTTACTAATTTTGAGCTTACCGAACAACCTGCTGGTGACATTATTTTTGGCCTCAAAGAGCTCGGGGCGCAAAGCATGCCACAAACAGAAAAAGGGGTGTTTACCCGGAAGCACACTTGTCGCGACATTTACGAAGGCATCGACATTATCTCCAGGGTATATGGATTTGCCGGCTTCGAGCCAAACACCATCCTGATGGGCTGGGGAAAGAACACCCGTCAACCGGAAAAGTTTGCCAGGTTGCTGAGCGGTTTGAAACGCCAGGACTACAACTGTGTTTTCCTGAGTTACGACAAGGAAAGAGGCTTTGGCAGTTATGAAAGCATCGATTACTGGTGGAATGGAAAGGGCAGGGGCTTGTCGCTGGTATTGGCCCTTTTGAAATTCATAACGAGCAGCAACCGCTGGCGGACGGCCAGGATCAGGATCATGGTCATCCATAAGGACAGCTCGAAAACGGACACACTGTATGGCCTGATTAATCAGCTGCTGGATAACCACAGGCTTAACGCTGATGTAAAGGTGATCAACAATGCTGTTGAACAACTTACGGAAGAGACGATCATCAGCGGAGAGTCGCGCAATACGGATCTTACAATAATAGATTTGCCGGAATTCAGCATGAAGGACCCGACGACTGTTATGGAAAAGGCAAACAGGCTGGTTGAATGCGCTTCCACTACAATGCTGGTGTCCTCTTCTGCATTTTTTGATGCTGTGAATATTGTTGATGATGCTGCTGTGGAAGATCCTGTGTTAACGATGACAGAGAAGGAAAGGCCAGTTTTTGATGTCGTTCGGCACTTGCGTGCATCCTCAAGGGAAATCATTGCCAGCGAGGTACAAAACATTGCACTTACGTCAAGCCGCTTAGCTGAAAAATATTTCGAATATGGCTCCGAGAGGGTATACAAACTAGATCTGCGGTTCTTTCCTGAGCTTCATAACTTTACGCTGAAAACACTTGATGGGCTTCAACGGACCATAGACAATGGAAAAGAAACAGATCAGTCCAAGGCTTTCCTTGTGGTTTTGAATGATTTCTCCTTTCATTCACAGCGGCACATGCAAATGCTTCGTGAGCAGCGGGTGTCTGCCATCAGAAACATCCTCGAAGAGGCCAACCTGAAATACCTTGACGAGCTGCGGGCGATGGTGAACGTAATGCCCGAATACATTCGCATCAAACTAAGCAGGCAGGAGTTTGCAATCAAAAAGCACGATAGATTCAGGACGCGTATTTACAAGATGCGCAAAATGCTTGTTGCTTTGATTAGTCGCCGGCCTGTTACGCATAAAATAAAGGTAACACCCTCAGCCCGACTTTTCTTATATCACAAAAGACTTCAAAAACTGCACCAGCTTATGACCAACTTCGCGCTCCACTCTTTTAAGGAGGTTGTAGAAGTTGGTAAGCTGTTTAACTCGATGCATCAGCTGATTGAAAAAGCAAGGCTTGATCCTGGCAACAATGCCAGGAACCTGGAAATCATCAAGCTTGAGCGTAACCGCCTCATTGCAGGGATAGAAGTAATGGAAAACCGTAGCCGTGATTTTCATTACCAGTCGGGGCAGAGTCTTTATGAAGGCTTGCTGCACGACCTGCAGGAGTTCAGTCATCACCTTGAGAGCACAGGGGCCAATATTAAAAGCAGAGACTTTTACCCCCACTTTAAAAATGATCCATCCCTTGTTGATGACATAAGCCGTTTCCCCGCCAGCTGGGAAAAGAATCTTTCGTTATTTATCAATAAGGCGGTTCTTGACTTTTATATTTTGTCGCTAAAAAGCCGCATTCATTCCAAAACAAAAAAGTTTCATTTCGATTTTACCACCTCGCTTACCAATGGCTTACGGCGGCAGCTGGAGGATTTTAAGGCCTTTGCAAAGCACTTACTTAATAAGCAGGAAATCAAGCAAGTTTCCAAAGTTCCCAGACTTGATCATGCGCAGTTGAAGGCCACACCGGTTGTGGAGATTTACCAGGGCTTGTATGCCGAGATTGGTGACCTGCTTGACGACATTCCTGAAAAGATGGATGTTACTGCTGATCAACTGGGCGATAAGTTCAGGGAGACTGCTTTTGAAGAAGCCGGACGTTTGTCTGTGAGTTTGCGAAAAACTGTTGAGTACTACATCAGCACGGATTTCATCGATTACACCAACAGGCATTGCAATGATGCTGAGCAGCAGCTAAGCCAGTATGTGGCCAGTGTGAAAGACATGGTCAGATTGCTGAATTTCAGTCTTGACAACCAGGGCAAGGACGATGCTGCCAGCGAGCAAGCTTATCGTGACCAGCAGTCGCTTGAGCTGATCAGAACGTTTGTCGATAAGCTGGATGCATTAGAGCAGAAGATCGTCAGGGTGGCAGAAGGGCTGGAAAAGGCTTTTGAGAGTGGCCTGAAGCGAAGTTTTGAACCACTTTCTTCTGCGACCATCAGCAAGACCAGCCTGGCGGTGCGCAGAAAGTCGCGCGAAACAGAGCAGGCAGAGTTTTCAGGCAACCTGCAACGGCAATGGCAACATGCAAAAGAGCTGATGCGCAATCGTTTTGTGGATTTGTTATACAGCAAAAGTGAGGGACAGCTGTGGTTTAGTCACCATAATGTGCCTGGCGAAACAGTTTATAAATCAAACAAGGAGTTGCTGACCTTTGCCGGCGCTGTTACCCCTGACGAAAGTATTCTTAAGGATTTGCCCTTCTATTATGCATCCCTGTTTTCCGGGCAGTCGGGCACAGGCGATGATTTCTGGGTAGGCATGCAGCGGGAGATGCAAGAGTCAATGGAGGCTGTGCATCGGTTCAAGGCCGGTTTCCCCGGTGCCTTGGTCATCACAGGTGCGCGCAGCTCAGGCAAGTCAAGCTTGTCAAAGAAAGTTGCTGAACGTTTTTTTGCCCGCGACAACATCCACCCGGTGCAGGCACCCCAGGCTTGTTCGGCCGATACCGGCCAGTTTGCGCGCAAGTTGCTGGATGCCTTCAATGCACAGAACAAAAGACTTGAAGATGTTTTCAGGGCTTTACCCGCGGGCAAAGTAATCATCATTCACGACCTTGGCCTATGGTGGGAGCGCCGTTCAGGAGGCAATGCCGTGGTAGAGCTTATCCTTAAACTAATTGACGACTTTGGTCATAAGTGTCTCTTTATTATCAATGTGAATGAATACGCACTAAAAATCATCGAAAGGCAAAGCAAAATTAAGAGCTATGCACTGGCCACAGTCAACTGCGAACCTTTTGATGCCCGGGAACTTAAAGACATGATCATGCTGAGGCATCACGCCGGAGGCATGCAGTTCAGGTACAATAAAAAGGATGAAGAGCGGATGACAACCTGGGACTTTGCCCGTTTATTCAATGATCTCTTCGATCTTTCATTCGGCAACCCTGGTACAGCTACAAAACTGTGGCTTTCAGCCATCAGAAAGGTGTCAGGAAAGACCATCATGATGGCTCCATTCAGGCTCCCTGATAAAAAAGCCTTTGACAACCTTAACCCGGGGCAATGGTTTTACATTTTGCAGTTTTTGCACAACCGGCGTTTCACCATATCCCACCTGGCACAAAACCTGGAGCAACCCGAAGAGGTCGTTCTTGCTGATGTCCGTGAACTAATGCGGGCAGGTATCCTCGTTGAAAGGTTTGAAGGGGTTTATGCAATAAGACCTGGGATGGATCTATATCTCGCAGAACATTTAAAAACCCGTAAACGACTATGAATCTCCTGATCTTTGCCGTGACGGGCATATTGCTGCTCCTGCTGTTTCGCATGCTGAACAGAATTAGCAAAGCCCTTATCAAAAAGAAACTTTACCGAAGTGGTACGATGAGCCTGCTGCCCTTGGTTGAACTGATTAGCTGGGTGGCTTATGCCTTTTGGGGTATTTATGTCGTCTTTTATGGGCATATATATTACGATTTTATCGTTGGCATCATGGCCACACTCATCATATTCGGGCTTGCCTGGTTCGTTTTCAGGGACTTCCTGGCGGGCGTACTTGTCAAGATAGAACAAGCAATTGATGTTGGAAAGCTTATCAAAACTCCTTTTGCCGAGGGCCGAATCATAAGGATGGGCACACTAAGCCTCGAAATCGCCAACGAAGCAGGGGAAACCATCAAGATTCCCTACTCACGGCTGAGCAAAGAGTCAATAATGATTCCTCCCGACGATGAGGATAGCCTGCCATACCAGTTTCAGATTGGCCTGCACAAAGATCAATCGCCCATAAAGATCAGGGAAATGGTTTTGGCAGAGCTCATCGCCATGCCCTGGATCATAAGCCCCACACCTGTTGTAAATGTGCTAAAAACAAAGCAGGGTGGTTGGGAATTGCAGGTTAGGTATCATACCTATTTACGCAACCAGACGGTGACAGTCGAAAAGAAAATCAGGGAGCTTGTGGATGAGGATTTGAGTGCCAAAGGCTAAGAGAGGAGTTTGGAGTTCAACGGTGGCAAACCGGCTTACGTATTTCTGTTGACAGTAAACTCGATGAGCTGCCTGAGAGAATTTCTGGCAGGTACATCTGGCAGGGTGTCAAGCATGTTGACCGATTCGTCTTTGTAAGCAATCATATGTTGCCGGGCATATTCGATGCCACCCCTTTCGTGTACTTTGTCCATTAGTTCAGCTACCTTTGCAGGGTCGTCACTGTTGTTTTTTATGGTGTTGATGATTTTTCGCCTTTCGAGGTATGATGAGTTGTTGATAAGGTATATCAAAGGAAGTGTCATTTTTCTCTCCTTGATGTCGGTGCCTGATGGTTTTCCTTTTGAAGCATCCTTGTCAAAATCGAGGATGTCATCTTTTATCTGGAAGGCGATGCCTGCCTTTTCGCCAATGAGGTGCATTGTGCGGATCTCTTCATCAGATGCGCCAGCCGATGCTGCGCCACAGGCCAGGCAGGATGATATCAGGGAGGCGGTCTTTTTACGGATGATCTCAAAATAGATGTCTTCTTCGATGTCAAGGCTGCGGGCTTTCTCGATCTGCATCAGCTCCCCTTCACTCATTTCGCGAACGGAATTGGTAACGATCTTAAGCAGGTCAAAGTCATTGTTCTCAAGGCTTAGCAATAAACCGCGTGATAAGAGGTAGTCCCCAATCAATACCGATATTTTGTTTTTCCATAAAGCATTGAGCGAGAAGAATCCGCGGCGCTCGTTGGAGTCATCCACCACGTCGTCGTGTATGAGTGTGGCAGTATGCAGCAGCTCTATCAGGTTGGCTGCACGATAGGTGCGGTCTGAGATGTCGCCAAATATCCCGGCAGAAAAAAAGACAAATAGCGGTCGTATCTGCTTGCCTTTGCGCTTTACGATGTAGCGTGTGATTTTGTCAAGCAGCGGCACTTTGCTTTTCATGGATTGCCGGAAGCGCGCCTCAAAGATCTTAAGAGGCCCGTCAACAGGTGCTTTTATTTCGTTTAGTGTGGTCATGAATAACAAAGCTTTCCAGCTTCTAACTTACGCAATATTATTAAGATAACCAAATTAACAGTATAATGTTTTGCGAAACATGGCATATTCCGACTTTTATTCAGTATACTGGAAGCCTCGCTTGTTGATGCAGCCAATTCCTTCACTGCTAATTATGGTCGCAGCCTGATACGATCAGCTACGATGCTTGATATTTTTTCAACAGGTATTCTGTCTTGCTGCATGCTGTCGCGCTCGCGGATGGTTACGGTATTATCTTCAAGGGTTTGATGGTCAACAGTAATGCAGTATGGCGTACCTATGGCGTCCTGGCGACGGTAGCGGCGACCAATGGCATCTTTGTCTTCGTATTGGCAGTGGAAGTCGTATTTCAGGGTGTCGAATATTTCGCGGCCTTTTTCAGGAAGTCCGTCCTTCTTCATTAGTGGCAGCACTGCTATTTTAATGGGTGCCAGGGTAGGAGGGATGTTCATGACGACGCGTTCGCTGCCATCCTCCAGGGTTTCCTCTTTATAAGCGTGACTTACGATGGCCAGGAACATCCGGTCGAGGCCGATTGAAGTCTCAACCACATAAGGTACGTAGCTTTCGTTGGTTTCCGGATCAAAATACTGAAGTTTTTTGCCCGAATGCTTCTGGTGTGCAGCCAGGTCAAAGTCGGTGCGCGAGTGAATGCCTTCTATCTCACGAAAACCAAAGGAGAAGTTAAACTCGATGTCCACAGCGGCGTTGGCATAGTGTGCCAGTTTTTCGTGTTCGTGTATCCTGAACTGGCTTTCCGGGATGCCCAGGGCAAGGTGCCAGCGCATGCGTTCCTCTTTCCAGTATTCGTACCATTCTTTTTCCTGCCCGGGCTTTACGAAAAACTGCATCTCCATTTGCTCAAACTCACGCATTCTGAAAATGAATTGCCTGGCTACGATCTCATTGCGGAAGGCCTTGCCGATCTGTGCAATGCCGAATGGAAGCTTTTTGCGTCCGGTCTTTTGCACGTTCAGGTAGTTTACGAAGATGCCCTGTGCAGTTTCAGGCCGCAGGTAGATCAGGCTGGCTCCTTCACCAGTTGATCCCATCTGTGAGCTGAACATCAGGTTGAACTGCCGTACATCCGTCCAGTTGCGCGAACCGGAAACCGGGCAAACGATCTCCAGCTCCTCAATCAGTGCCTTGACATCATCAAGGCGGTCAGCCTCCAAAGCTGCCACAAAGCGCTTGTTGATATCGTCAATCTTTTTGCGGTTTGCCTGTATGCGGGGGTTGGTTTCGCGAAACATCTGCTCGTCGAAACTGTCGCCAAATCGCTTTGCAGCTTTTGTTACCTCTTTTTCAATCTTTTCCTCAAGCTTGGCAACATGGTCTTCGATAAGTACGTCAGCCCGGTATCGCTTTTTTGAATCTTTATTGTCAATCAGTGGATCATTGAATGCATCAACGTGGCCAGAGGCCTTCCAGACAGACGGATGCATGAAGATGGCGGCATCCAGTCCCACAATGTTTTCGTGGTATTGTACCATTGATTTCCACCAGTAATCCTTGATATTGTTCTTGAGCTCTGCGCCATTATGCCCGTAATCATATACGGCGCTCAACCCGTCATATATCTCACTCGACGGAAAAATAAAACCGTATTCTTTGCAATGTGCTATGATCTTTTTAAATTTATCTTCTGGTTTTGTCATTGATTTTGCGGATGTTAGATGAAAACAATTAGAAGTTAGAAATTAGAAATTTGAAACTGAGTATTATTGGTCTTTTGTTTATTCATTACCAGGTAATCTTAAAACGCGCCGTTTGTTTTTTTGTTGATTCGATTTGCATCAATAGTATAAATATTTTCACATCTGCACATTTATAAATTTGCACATCAAACAACCACCCTTATGCTTTGCGGTATGATATTGAATTCGAAGGGTGAATGCCCCAGTGATTCTCCATCGGCTTCGAGCAAAATGGGCTGGTCTGATTCGACGATCACCTTTTTCCCTGTCAGGCCTTGTACTTTTTTGTGTTTCTTGATGGTGCCGTTATACAGCCTGGCTACATTGGCGACAACTGAAAGCTTTGTCATGTCTTTGATCAGTGTGATGTCGAAAAGGCCGTCATCGGGTTTTGCATCGGGGGCTTGCTTCATGCCTCCCCCGTTGTATTTTCCGATACCAATGCTGATGCTGAACATCTTTTCTTTTAGCTCCTCACCATCCACAACGACCCTGGCACCGCACGATTTGAATGAAAACAATGAGCTGACAAGGTTTGCCAGGTAGAGGAGGGGGTTGCTTTTCCCTTTCATCTTGTCAGCATTCGTTTTCTGTGCTACGAGTCCATCAAAACCCAGCCCGGCCATATTGATAAAAAAGCGTTCTTCTTTTTTGTCGTCATTGTAATAACTTACTGTGCCGGCATCCTGGAGCATCGAGTTGCCTGCCTTGAGCACTGCAATGGCTTTTTCATAGTCGGTTGGGATGTTGAAGGTTCTGCCCCAGTCGTTACCTGTGCCTACTGATATCATTCCCAGGCTGATGGCTGTTGTTGGAACGCATTGTTGTTTGAAAATCCCGTTCACGGCCTCATTCATCGTACCATCGCCCCCAACAACGATGACTTGCCGAAACCCTTTGCCGATATGGTTGGCAACCAGGTCAATGGCGTGATTGGGGCCATCTGTGAATAAAGCGAGGTAATTGAGCCCTCGCCTGCTCAACAAACCTGATATTTGCACCCAGTCTTTGCGCGCCTTTCCGATGCCAGCATTTGGGTTTACAATGACCAGCCAGTCTTTCATTTGTTTGTATTTAAGTTTGACAGGTCAAGCCCTGTCATTACGGCAAAGCGCAAAAGTACAAAAAAATGAAAAACATCATACCAACTTATTGTCAAGCAGGTGTTGTGCAATCTGGATGGCATTGGTTGCGGCGCCTTTACGGAGGTTGTCGGCAACGATCCACAGGTCGAGTCCGAAATTGACGGAGTGGTCCCTGCGGATCCTTCCCACAAAGACTTCATCGTGTCCAGCTGCCTGTTTTGGCATTGGGTAAATATTATTTATCGGATCATCCTGTACCACAACGCCAGGGGTTTTATGCAGCAATTGCCGGATTTCATCAATATGAAAATCATTGTCCAGTTCAATGTTTACGGCTTCGGAATGTCCTCCGGCCACGGGGATGCGCACTACGGTGGCAGTTATTTGAATTTCGGGGCTATCCAGGATTTTCCTTGTTTCATTAACAAGCTTCATCTCTTCGGCCGTGTAGCCGTTTTCGAGGAAATCGCCACCGTGTGGGAAGCAATTCAGGTCGATGGGGTGAGGGTATGCCATTTCCCCTTTTATGCCCGCTCTTTCATTCTCCAGTTGCTGAACTGCTTTTACACCGGTGCCTGTAACAGACTGGTAAGTGGCTATTACGAGCCTTCGGATGCCATATCGCTTATGGATGGGGGCAAGGGGCAATACCATTTGTATGGTGCTGCAGTTGGGGTTGGCAATGATCTTTGTGTTGGCGTTTAATGTATGTGCGTTGACTTCGGGCACTACCAATGGAACGGACGGGTCGTTGCGCCAGGCCGAAGAGTTGTCGATCACAAATGTGCCTCGCTCTGCAAAAGACCGGG
The DNA here is from genome assembly GCA_007120085.1 of Bacteroidales bacterium. Classification (GTDB taxonomy): domain Bacteria; phylum Bacteroidota; class Bacteroidia; order Bacteroidales; family UBA7960; genus PUPG01. Next base: position 19,410 of record SKOK01000123.1, read on the forward strand.
CATATTGTCGTGAAGTAGCAGCGCCGGCCGAAAATAATGCAATATCCGGTCGTGCCTCAATGGCTTCCTCCACGGTGACTATGGTGTGTTCAGCACCATTAAACTCCAGTTTGCGCCCTGCTGAACGCGCCGAAGCGCAAGGGATGAAGGATGAGACCGGGAAGCGGCGCTCCTCGAGCACCTTCATCATGACGCGGCCCACCAGGCCGGTTGCTCCAATCAATGCTATGACCATTTAAGTATATTTTTAAACCGATTAGCAAATTTATGCGACATACACATGTTCTATCTGATGCAAAAGTAATACTTTTATCCTCAAAAATAGAAAAAACATGAGAAAGCTTGTGATAATATTATGTGTTTTGGGTTCCATTACGCTTTATGGCCAGTTTGTTGATGATTTCAGCGA
>SKOK01000066.1 GCA_007120085.1 Bacteroidales bacterium
GTCCAGTTCACAAACTGGTATCCGGGGTTGCTATCTGCAGATATTTCAACGATTTCATTAACACCATATTCGCCTCTGCCCGAAAGGGTTCCACCCTCTTCAGGGTTTGCTTCCACTTCAACGGTGAAGAGGTTTTGTTGAGGGTTGAACCCATCCAGCACTTCAGGATTCGCGTTTTCGGGATCGAGCCAGTGGCTGAGCCTTGTGGTATTGCTGCCGCCGCCTGTCCAGGATACGCCAAAACGGCCATACCAGTCGGGCAGCGTATTGCCACAGGCAGCATAGCCGCCGTGGAGTTGTCCGAGAATGCGACCTTGCGAGTCGAATATTGCTGAGCCCGAAGAGCCTGGTTCTGTGGTCGTTCCGCCTTGCCAGGTGATGCGCCAGTGCGTGGTGCCGCTGCCTGGTCCGCCAAGGTAAGATGCTGCCTGCACGCCGCCATTGGTATAACTGAACTTTTTAATGTCTCCACGCGGATGGTGTATGCCCGTGATGAATTCACTCAGGCTCGATTCCAGCGACCTGTTCCATCCGGCAAAATACGGGTTGTATGTTTCAGGGATTTCATGGTTGATCTGCAACAGCCAGAAGTCGGAAGAAGCGTGCCTTGCCCTGGTTACGGCGCCGCTCAGGGCATCGTGTGGGGGTGAAGATGGGGGGTTGCTGCAGGTTTCGCTTTGCCAGTTGAACCAGAATATCACCGTGGCGGGATTGCGGAAGCAGTGGTTGGCTGACAGCACATACGGTGTGGCATCAAATGCAGTGTTGTTTACAACTACGCCACTGCAAAAACCGTTGCTGCCCGTCACCAGCATCACAACCGAATTGACCTGGTCCTGCCAGTCATCAGCCTCTTCGCAAGCCACATTGAGGTTGCACCAGCCGGCGTGTCCAAAACCCCTTGCGTGGGCAAAAGGATCCCTGTAAGCGTGGGTAACCAGCTCAAGGTTCAGGATCCCCGGAAACATGGCATCCACAGGCTCAATGTATTCAATGATCAGGGCGTCGCCAGCCAGCAGCGTGGTGGCAAAGTACAGATCATCCTGGTTGTTCTTTTCAGTAAATGCACCCAGCACATCGGTGCCTTCCGGGTTATAAACATACAACTCGGCACCGGGAGGTAATTTGTATTGATCAAAGGTGAGGTTCAGTGAATAGGCGCCCTCCGATGATATGCCCAGGTGCCACGACCTGTAACCATTTGCGGACTCTGACCAGATGCCATGATCCCGCGGGTTGATGTCAACCTCAATGTTCTCCCCAAAACGCCAGGGTATGTCCGGGATGGTGTCAAAGATCATATCCTCCGCAAGAAGTGCCTCCACATCAACCGGCGGCATGACCTCAAACGGAATATCCTGCATTTGCGTTTCGGTGATGCCCCTCAGCATACCGGGCTGACTAAGCTGGGCTGCAGCAATCGCTGGCAACAGAAGCAGGAAAAGAACAATGTGTTTTCTCATTTTTATTGGATTTAGAGGGAAAAAGGCAATGCTTTTGGCGCTTTGTCCATGAATGTGAATAATAAAAGACGGCAAAGTTAAACAAACAATTGGATACCTCAAAACCAATAAGCAATTGTCGGGGAATTGGTCACAGAGGTGCTGGCCACACCGCTACGTGAACAACACCAGGGATGATTTGATCGTTTGTCACTATCACCCTTTGTCTGATTTTAGAACACTTTTCACTACCTTTGTACGTTATAATCTGAAGTTGCTTATGGAAATAAAAATAGTGAACCGTTCCGGCAACCCCCTGCCGGCTTACGAAACAGCCTTTTCAGCAGGCATGGACCTCCGGGCTTGCCTTACAGAAGATATCTTGTTACAGCCACTGGAGCGCGCCCTGGTCGGCACCGGCCTGTTCATTGAATTACCGGCCGGCTTTGAAGCACAGGTGAGACCACGCAGCGGCCTGGCAGCAAAAAAGGGCGTCACCGTGCTAAACACGCCGGGCACCATAGATGCTGATTACCGCGGCGAGATCAAAGTGATCCTGGTGAACCTCAGCAACGATGCCTATCAAATCAGCAACGGTGACCGCATCGCCCAGATGATCATTGCCCGCCACGAAAGAGCCACACTCGTGCCGGCCAGCGAACTCAGTGCCACAACCAGGGGCGCAGGAGGGTTCGGGCACACCGGCACAAAATAACATAAAAACAAAAAAATGACACCCCATCCAAAACATATAATCATACTTGCTTTCCTGCTCATGATCAGTGGATGCAGCAGCGCAAGGCATCAAACCGATGCACCAGTGCCGGAACAGCCTGCTCAGCGCGAAGCCGTTTCAGAAAAAGATCAGCTGCAAAGCACCGCGCTGCTCATCAACGCATCCAAACAAAAAATCCTGGGAAATTATGACCAGGCTGTGTCTCTTTATTACGAGGCCATCCAGAAAGACCCAAACAACGATGCTGCCTATTTTGAACTGGCCAAACTGTTCGTCATGAATGGCAACTACGACACCGGCCTGCAATACACACGGCAGGCAGCGCAAATTGATCCGGAAAACCCATTTTACCAGGTGTTACTCGCTGACATTTTCATCCTTACAGACAAGGTAGAAGAAGCCATTCGCATCTATGAACAGCTGGCGCAGCAACATCCCGACAACATCGGCTTCCAGGAAAAGCTGCTTAGCGTTTATCTCTATGACGAAAACCATGAACAGGCCATCAGGCTTATCAATCACATTGAAACACTGGCAGGCTTTTCGGAGGAGAACAGCATCAAAAAGCTTCAAATATATGTACAGCTGGGCTGGCTGGATGCCGCCATCCAGGAAGCTGAAAAAATGTTGTACTACTTTCCGGAAGAAACCATCTTTTATGAGTTTCTGGGCGACCTGTACATGGAAACCGGCCAGCCCGATAAAGTCAGAGAGGTTTACCTTCGGCTGCTTGAGCAGGAACCAGACAGCTACATGGCGCGCTTGCTGCTTGCCGACTACTACCTTGACCAGGATGATATCGACAAAGCATTTGAATACCTGCTGGAAGCATTCAACCATCCCATGCTTGACATAGACGCCAAAGTGCGCATTATTTTCACTTTCATGTTTTTCGCAGAAGAAGAACGGGGCGACCATTTCATGGAAAAAGCGAAAGAACTATCACAAATGCTCCTGGATGCACACCCTGACGACCCGGAGGTTTACCTGGTGTATGGTGACATCCTGAATCGTGATGGCCAATGGGAAGAAGCCCGCGAAATGTACCTCCAAGGTGCACGGCGCAACCCGTCAAACCTTTCAGTATGGCAACAGATACTCAACCTGAGCCTGCGCCTGAATGACTATGAAGCGATGCGGACCCACTCCGAACTGTCGCTCGAATATTTCTTTGAGCAGCCCATCCTCTTCCTGTTCAACGGATTGGCCAACATGCAACTTAAAGACTATGATGCGGCTGCCTCATCACTGGAATACGGCCTGGCAATCACTTTTGACGATGAGGAATTAAGACAGGACTTTATTACGATGCTTGGCGACGTTTACCATTTTCTTGGGGCTTATGAATATTCAGATCAATACTATGAACAGGCCATTGAGCTGAATCCGGAAAATGCCACAGCTCTCAACAACTATGCATACCACCTTTCCGAGAGGAATGAACGCCTTGACGAAGCCCTGAAGATGTCTGAAAAGGCAAATGAGCTGAATCCTGGCAATGCAGCCTTCCAGGACACTTACGGGTGGATCAAATACCGGATGGGCAACTTTACAGAGGCTGAAAGGTGGATCAGGAAGGCCATTGACAGCTCTGACGACCCCAGTGCTGCAATCCTTGAACATTATGGAGATGTGATGTATCGCCTGGACAACAGGGAAAAAGCCCTCGAATACTGGCAAAAAGCCCTGGAGGCGGGCAACGGGTCTGAGTTTCTTCATAAGAAAATTGAAGACCAAACGTTGTATGAATAAAACAATGTCTGCACACCTTATGAAAACAAAAAACACCGGTGCTGTTTTGTTTGTAGTGATGATGCTGCTTAGCGCCTGCGGGCCCCTGAGAGACGTCGTAACGCCCGTTCCTGATCCGGAACGTTTGTCGGTGGAGCAAACACTGATGTCGATGCGCAACGGCGAAACGGCTTTCGACTTCTTTGCCACCCGTTTCTCCGGCACGGCAAGCCTCGACGGACAGATGATGAGCGTGAGCGGCGCCATACGCATCAGAAAAGATTCTGCCATCTATATCTCCATTGCACCCCTGCTGGGCATAGAGCTTGCACGGCTATTGATTACACCTGATACCGTCAGAATGATCAACCGGCTTGAAAACACATATTACATTGGCGATATGGGCGTACTAAACAACTTGCTGAACACACACCTTGACTTTTACATGCTGCAGGCCCTGCTCACGGGCAATGATTTCGGACATTTCTCAACCGACGATTTCAGGCTTGCTCAGGACCGTGACATGCTGTTGCTGCAAAGCCGTAACAGAAGACCTTTGTCGGCAGCGCACAGCCACATTTCTTTTCAGCAGAACCTGTGGCTGAATGATGAAAGCTTCCGGGTTATGGAAAACCTTTTGTTTGAACCACTTTCAAACAGAAGTCTGCGGGCGAAGTATCAAAACACCTGGGAGGTTGACGGACAAACCGTACCCAGAGATGTTACACTGGTGTTTACAGAACCCGGGTCAAGGGCCGATTTAAACATAAGATATAGCAGAACCACGATTGATCAGCCTCAACCGCTGAGCTTTTCGATCCCTGAAGGCTATACAAGGATAAATTTTTAATCCCGCTGGGATTGCACAAAATGAATGAAAAACAACACAAGGCTTGCCAGTCTTTGTTTTTGTGTATGATAATGAAACAGTTTCGAATAACTCTTCTGATGCTCCTGGTGGGCTACCCGGGCCTTCATCATGCTTATGGACAGACGCGTGATGAGCTGGAGCAAAACCAGCAGGCCCTGCAGCGTGAGATTCGCATGACCAATGAGTTGCTGACAGAGACCCAGCGAAGTGCTGAGGTAAATCTGAATCAATTGGTGATGCTCAACAGCCAGATTAGCCGAAGGGAGCAGCTCCTTGGCAACATACAACTTGAGATAAGGCTTATAAACAACAGGATTAACACCCTGACCAAAAACATTGAGGAGCTGGAAAAGGAGCTGGAAGCCCTCAAAGAAGCATATGCAAACATGGTTCGCCTGGCGGCACGCAACAGCGATGCCTTGCAGCGGATGATGTTCATCTTCTCGGCGGAGAGTTTTAACCAGGCCTATCTGCGTGTACGCTACCTTCAGCAATACAGCCGCCACCGCCAGATGCAGGCCGTTAAGCTGGAAGAGGCCAATGCCCGGCTGGCAGAACAGAAAGCCGCACTGGAGGAGGAAAGAAACAGTCAGCAAGCAGCGCTTAGCCGACAACGAGAGGAGGTGCGCAGGCTAAACATCGAAAAAGCATCACAGGAGCGCACTGTGTCTGATCTGAGGGCACAGGAACAACAGTTGATGCAACAACTGCGGCAACAAGAAAGAGCAGCCCGCGAACTGCAAAGCGCCATTCGCCGGATCATTGAAGAAGAGCGGCGCCTGGCCCGTGAAAGAGCTGAGGCCGAAGGCAGGGTAACCACGGATATGTATGCCCTCACACCAGAAGAACAGCTGATTTCAGATAATTTCGCAGGCAACAGGGGCTCGCTGCCGTGGCCACTCGAAAGAGGTGTCATTACCGGTCACTTCGGTGAACAACCCCACCCCGTGCTGCCCGGTATCAGAATATCAAACAATGGGGTCAACATCAGCACATCGGAAGGTGCCAGGGCAAGGGCAATTTTTGAGGGAAGAGTGTCCAGAATCATTACAGTGCCAGGAGGCTTCTATGCCATCATCATCAGGCACGGAGAGTACCTGAGTGTCTATTCAAACCTCAGTGAAGTGTTTGTAACAAATGGTCAAAATGTAAACACCCGCGACGAGCTCGGCATAGTAGGCACCAACCACAGGGAGGCAAAAACATATCTGCACCTCGAAATATGGAAAGGAAATGAAAAACAAAACCCCGCTAGCTGGATCGCACGACAACAACAATGATGTTTTTTTATTAACAAGCTCTGTAAATTCAGAAAAATCCCGTAGGTTTGCCCCTGCTTTATTTAATTCCGGATTCAAAACTTATGCTTAACTTTATACTCTGTAGAAATTAGAAATTAGAAATTAGAAATTAGAAATTAGAAATTAGAAATTAGAAATTAGAAATTAGAAACCAGTAACCATTAACCA
>SKOK01000016.1 GCA_007120085.1 Bacteroidales bacterium
ACCAGGACTTTCAGTGCTGCTCTCCAACAACTCAGGTACCAGCCCTGCCTTGATCAATGAGGACTTACCACAGCCTGAAGGGCCAACAATGGCAAGGAAGCGCGTGACTTTGAGCCTGTTGACCAGCTCATCGGTCTGCTTCTCCCGGCCGAAAAACAAATGGCTTTCGTCTATCTCAAAACTTCTGATCCCAGGGAAAGGATTGATGTGAACAACGGAAGCAACCATATCGCTTGTCTTTTTTTTAATGAAGGTAAATTTACATATTTTTTGGGATGGCATACATAAAGTGTTTAGTTTTTTTGAATATCTTTGATGGATAAGTTTTCCAAAGCCCTGTTAAGGCATTATTTAATATTAAAAATGAGCAACTTAGAAAATATCAAGATTCTTGTCGTAGATGATGAGATTGATCTTGAACCACTGGTGCGGCAGAAATTCAGGAAGCAGATCCGTTCAGGCACCTATGACTTTGTGTTTGCCTTCAATGGTGTTGAGGCCCTGAAGAAGATCATCGAATTTCCTGAAATTGGCATTGTGCTTTCTGACATCAACATGCCTGAGATGGATGGCCTTACATTGCTTACCCGGCTCAGGGAACTGCAAAATCCGGCACTGAAAACGGTTATCGTGTCGGCTTACGGTGACATGGAAAACATCAGGACGGCAATGAATCGCGGCGCGTTTGACTTCATCACCAAGCCAGTTAATTTTGATGACCTTGAAATCACCATCAACAAAACCCTCGAAGAGATCAGGCTCATACGTAAGTCAATGGATGAGCACAACCAGCTGATCTCCATCCAGGAAGACCTCAACATCGCACGAGAGATACAGCAGGCCATTTTGCCAAAGATATTTCCACCTTTTCCGGGTATCAGGCAATTTGACATTTATGCTTCGATGGAGGCGGCCAAGTCTGTGGGAGGCGATTTCTATGATTTTTTCATGATTGATGAACATCGTCTGGGCTTTGTCATCGGCGATGTTTCAGGCAAAGGGGTTCCGGCAGCCATTTTCATGGCTGTGAGCAGAACATTGATCCGTGCCACCGGCATACAAGGCGTATCAGCGGTTGATTGCATAAAAAGTGTTAACAGGCTGCTGTGCCTCGAAAGTGTTTCGTCCATGTTTGTGACAGTATTTTATGGAATCCTTGATGTCAGTACCGGTAAAGTGGATTATGTAAACGCAGGTCACAACCCGCCATATATTATCACACCAGAAGGCATCCGGAAGGTTGAAATGACTGGTGGCATTGTGCTGGGTGTTTTTGATGATTTCGAGTATCAGTCAAAATCATTTGTTTTAAATCCGGGTGATTATTTCTTCCTTTTTACGGATGGTGTTACAGAGGCTTTTAACGATAAGGAGGATTTGTTCGGTGATGAGCGCCTTGAGGGTTTGTTGAAAAAACGCATTGACACATCAATAGTGGAGGTGGTCAAAGACACATTTGAGGCAGTAAATGAATTTTCTACAGGCGTACCACAGTCAGACGACATTACGATCCTGTCTCTGTCCTATCACGGCAAGGCATAGAAAAGCCCGTCAAGCAGAAAAAATCTACTGGACGGGCTCTCTGATTATTTGATACAAGAGGTTATTCTCAGTTACAGGTATCAGATTCCCAGTTCTTCACGCACAAGTGGCATGATGTCTGTGCCATTCTCCCAAAACAATATGGAACCACCGCTGGTATCAAATATATAGGTAAACCCATTGTCGCGACCAACTTTGTCGATGGCATTTCTGGCCATTTCAATGATCGGGTTAAGCAATCTTTCCTCCTGTTCCATCAAATCTTGCTGTGCAGATTCCTGGAACTCCATGATGCGTTCGTTAAGGCTTTGCAGCTCACGTTCTTTTGATTGCCTTACGATTTGTGAAAATGTTTCCTGGTTTTCAAGATAGTCCATGTATTTGGTCTGAAACTCATTTTGCATGGCTGTAAAAGTTTCTTCGAGCTCCTGTGCATATCTTTGAAGCTCCATTCGTGCTTCATCGCGGCCGGGCATCATACTAAGCAATTCGCTGGTATTGATATGGCCAAATTTGTTATCAGTTTGCGCACTGATTGTTGCACTTCCAAGTATGAGAAGTAAGAAAAGGAGGCTGAGTGTTTTTTTCATCTGACTGAATGACTTTAAGTTAATATCTGGCTTTTGAGCGCACAAAATTAATAAATTTAAGTAAACTGCTGTCAATATTTAACAGCATTTTGTCACTATTACTATAAATCGATTTTTTGATGTAATTATTATTATGCGGATAAAAAAACACGAAAATATTTTTTGGTTTTAAAAAATTTGTATATTTGCAACCGCATTTGCGACACAAGCGGAAATAGCTCAGTTGGTAGAGCACGACCTTGCCAAGGTCGGGGTCGCGGGTTCGAGTCCCGTTTTCCGCTCAACTTTTTCACCACCTCTGCAAAGAGGTTTTTTTTTATGAATATCCTTGTAGTGTTCATGCCCGGATGGTGGAATTGGTAGACACCCAGGACTTAAAATCCTGTGGCCATTGCGGCCGTGCCGGTTCGAGCCCGGCTCCGGGTACTTTACTTCCCAGGCTTATTGCTTTATAGATCTAAATATAGGGCATATTCCCGAAAGAAAACGCCCTATACAACACAATAAGTAAAATAACTCCTGCTTTTGATGGGAGTCATAATTGTCGCCCATCCTGGTCGGCAAGGATTGGCAATGTGACGACTATCCCCGCTTTGGGCGGTGCGCACATACCACCTCCTATTAAATATAGTTCGCATTTTATGGGATAATTGTGGCGATCGTAAAAATGTGTACCTGGCAGATTCATCGCCACAGCAGGGATTTAAACTGACTCTAAATCATGCATTTTGAGTTTAACTCTTTTATTTTTCATTTCCCTGAGAGTCATTTTTATATGATGTGTTACTTCTTTTTTCAGGAATGGCGGAATTAAATTATTAAAGTCAATTTTAAATAGCCGGTGAATTACCACAATATCGTCTCGTGAAAAAGGCCTTACACCATTCATCAGCTCCGACATGTAATTTGGTCTGTGACCCAATAGTTTGGCTAAGTCCTTCTGCGACATTTCATTTTCTTTAAGTTTGTTTTTTATCAGTTCCTTCCGTTTTTGTATGAAAATGCTTCCTGCACTGATGATTTTTTCAGCATAATCACTCTCTTTTATTTGCTCATCAGTGATTTCTGATTCATTTCTCCAATGTTTTGATTCATACTGTTCGATCAGAACTAATAAATGTTGCAGTATTGGCTGCAAAGTGCTGTCATCTTTTACCATCCAACGCAATTTTCCCAGAATTGAAGTTGCTTGTTCAAATTCAAACTCATTGGTTAATTCGTCAACCTTTAATATGTTGTCAATTTCCAATCTGTCCATTTTATTTTATTTTTCCGTGATTACGCAACCAGGTCTCAATTGTTTTTTTATTCCCTTTGAATGTAGAATCATAATCGCTATGGCTCCCAACCCAAAGTATTTCAGCATAGTTTTCATAAAAAACGATGAGAGCCAAAGTGCTGTGACTATAGATGTCAAAAAAGAAAATATCGTCATTGTGAACTCTATCTGCATCAGGTCTTGAAACAATTAGCTCTAACTTATCTTGCCATTTTGAGTTTTCAATATCCTCAATAATTTTGTCAATGGCTTTAATGAGCCTCAAGTTCCCTTGATTCTTTCTTTTTAATTTGATTAATTTGTCTTTACGTAATATTTTTAATTTACAAGCTTTGATACAAAGATAAAGAAATAATTCCAAAAAAAACAGAACTCAACACGCTATTATTTATTCATTATAACGCGCGGCCGCCATACGACATAACACTAAAAGCATCCATGCGACTGCCTCTTTTTTTATTAGCATTAGCAGATGTTTTCAGAAACAGGATTTTAAGCCGCCACATCATAAATGCTACGCCCTGCGCCAAAATACGACTCATATACATGCTGAAACACAGCCACTGCAAATTCTAAAGTCGAATATACGGGTTGATTCATTAGGAATAAATCTCACGCAACTCCAGTTTTTTAATCCGCGACCTGATCGCTCCCTTCGTGCGGCCAAAATGCCTGGCCATCATATTCAGGCTTTCACCCTCGCAATACATAATCGTTAACTCATCGTCAAGCTTCTGAGTCCAGGGCATATAAGCAGCCTTATGTCGCTTCCTCAAATCTTCTGTCAAGTATGCCTTCCCTTTATCCTTCGATTTTGCATTCTCATTTTCGCTTAATGACGCACCCTGGCTCAACAGCTTGGTTGCAGAAAAATCAATTGCTCTTTCTTTCGGCTTATCCTTCAATACCCGAATGCACGGCGAAGGCTGGATACCTGAAGGCAAAATGCTTTGGGGGATATAAAGGGTGTTTCGCACCCGGGTTACAGCCACATACAAGAGATTTATTTCTTCATTGAGCTTATCAATGTTTGCATTTTCTTTTTGGTTTTTAAGAATATTCTCCAGCTTATCATCGGTGATGAAATCATCAACCAAATGGATGGCGTCATACTCCATCCCTTTGTATCTGTGAACAGTGGAGAAGATCATCTCAGCTTCCTGATTGCCTCAAGTTTAACAGACTTGTTAAACGCCAGGTAGAGAATGCGGCTGCTTTTGGGTCTGGCTTTGGCGTATTCAATGATCGTCGTGGTTTTGCCTGATCCCGCCACAGCATTGATCCGTATATCGCCTGTTGAATGAATAATCGCACGTTGTTCACCGGTCAATTCCATACCGATAGATTTATTGATTCCGATAAAATTGTTCAAAAATAATAATACTTGTGCAGAATGAGCACAAGGTTATTGGCCAACGGTCGGATTTAATACTTAAGCGCAATCTACCAGGCATTCTTTGCCACTTGCTTCCCCAATCTTCCCTTTAATAACATGATCCTGTCATAAGACTCCTGTATCCGCGCCTCTGTAATGGCACCTTCTTCAATCAAATCAAGGATGATGTCGCGCGCCTTGATGGCGATGAGCTCGTCATACACCAGGTTGTTTGCAAAGATGAGGATGTCAACGCCTGCATCTATGCTCCTGAAGATGGCCTCTTCAAGGCCGTAGTGATCTGTAATGGCGCCCATGTTCATGTCGTCGGAAATAACCACCCCATCAAAGCCCAGCTGGTTACGCAAAATACCGGTGATCACGTTTTTCGACATCGTGGCCGGGTATTCAGTGTCCCAGTTGGCATTGTAAATGTGTGCCGTCATCACCATGTCTGCCTTGCCCATCTGTATAAGGTTCTGGTAAGGGATAAGCTCGGTTTCCTCCCAGGTTTCCGTTACATCCGTCAGACCAAAATGTGAATCAGCGGTGGCACTCCCGTGGCCGGGAAAGTGTTTAAGTGCCGTAAACAAATTCTCATTGTGATGCTCGTCAATGAAGATGCCGGCGTGATGCGTCACGATGGCCGGATCGTCGGAAAAGCTGCGCTCAATGGCGCCAATGGCCGGACTTTCAGGATTGATATTCACATCCACCACAGGCGCAAGATTCACGTTAAAACCATGACCGGAAAGCGTTTGGGCAATCCGGCGGCTGTAAAAACGGGTTGTATCGTCATTGTTTGTCGTGCCCAGGTATTCAGCCGAAACCGTGGCCGGAAAACCATATTCCTCTTTAAGCCTTGCCACTCGACCACCTTCCTGGTCAACACTGATCAATAACGGATACTCCGTTGCAAGCTGTGCCAGCTGGTTGTTAAGATTAATGACCTGCTGGGGCGATTCAACGTTGCGGGGAGCAAACCCCAGGGCCACATCGCGGTCAAACAAAACCACACCACCAACACGACCGCTGGCAATGTCGTCATAGATCTGATCATGTTCATCAACCTCCATTCCGCGGAATCCGATCATCAGCATCTGTCCAATTTTCTTCTCCAGCGAATCATCATGCGGTTTCGGATCATCATCGTTTGAACAAGCGTAAAGCAGCACCAAAAGCAAGGCCACCAAGGTAACAGATAATTGTCTTTTATTCATTTGTTTGGAGTTCATGGTTACGGGTTCGGAGTTCAGAGTTCAGAGTTAGGAGTTCAGAGTTAGGAGTTTATGGTTTCAAATTTCTTAATACGTCACGATTCCTTCAAGCTCTAATAGGCCGCGAACCCTTCGAGCTTCCAGCTTCCAGCTTCGAGCTTAATTTATTTCCTGAAGCGCTTGATAAAATCCTCCAC
>SKOK01000116.1 GCA_007120085.1 Bacteroidales bacterium
AGATAGAAGATAGAAGATAGAAGATAGAGGTTGAAAATAAATCTAACATCTAACATCTAACATCTAACATCTAACATCTAACATCTAACATCTAACATCTAACATCTAACATCTAATTGATCTAACATCCATTCACCATCTTAGGAATAAATACAAACCACAGACATACAACCACTTACGCAAATATAAACAGATGAAATACCTGGACACACCCATTGAGTATTTAAAGGGGGTAGGGCCTAAGCGTGCTGAGTTGCTTAGGGCAGAGCTGGGGATCAGCAACTTTAACGATTTGTTGTATTTTTTCCCGTTCCGGTACATTGACAGAAGCCGTTTTCACACTATTCGGGAGGTTAATGGTGATATGCCCTACGTCCAGATACGCGGCACCATTTCAGAGATTCAGCTGCATGGGAAGCAGCGCACCACACGCATGACGGCCACACTCCGCGACACTACAGGTACCATGGAGCTGGTGTGGTTCAGGGGTTTTAAATGGTTAAAAGACGCCTTTAATCCTGGCGTGGAGTACATTGTTTTTGGCAAACCGACGCCATTTGGCCCCCGGTTCAATATTGCACACCCTGAAATTGAACCGGTTACACCGGGTGCAATCAACCAGGGTTCAGCGATGCAGCCAGTTTATAATTCATCTGAAAAACTAAAGTCGCGCGGACTTGACAGCAAGGGCATTGGGAAACTGGTGAAAAACCTGTTAACCCTTGGCAGGCAGCATATTTTTGATACACTCCCTGCGGGGATGCTGTCATCTGTCAAGCTGATGTCAAGGGATGAAGCCCTGTCAGAGATCCATTTCCCGACAGACGAGGCCAGCCTCAGGAAGGCAAGGGCACGCCTTAAGTTTGAAGAGTTATTTTTTATCCAGCTGAACTTGTTGCGGAACAAGCTCTTGCGGCAAGAGAAAGCCAAAAGCTATGTGTTTACGACCATAGGAGATTATTTCAATGACTTTTTTTATAAAAAGCTTTCGTTTGAGCTCACGGGCGCACAAAAGCGGGTTATGAAAGAGATCCGCCAGGATACGCTCTCCGGCAACCAAATGAACCGTTTGCTTCAGGGTGATGTGGGCAGTGGCAAAACGGTGGTCGCCGTGATGAGTATGCTGATGGCCCTCGACAATGGATACCAGGCTTGCCTGATGGCCCCCACGGAAGTGTTGGCCTTTCAGCACTTTGAGTCAATCAGTGCAATGCTTTCGGAGCTTGGCATTGAAGTGTCGTTGCTGACGGGCTCAACAAAGCAGGCTGCACGGCGTGAGATCCTGTCGGGGCTCAGGCAGGGCAGCTTGCAGATTCTCATTGGCACCCACGCACTTATCGAGGAGGTGGTGCAGTTTGACAAGCTTGGCATGGTAGTCATTGATGAGCAGCATCGCTTTGGTGTAGCACAGCGCGCGCGGCTTTGGTCAAAAAGCGAAACGCCGCCGCACGTGCTGGTCATGACGGCCACGCCCATCCCACGCACCCTCGCAATGACCCTTTATGGCGACCTCGACGTATCGGTGATTGACGAGCTCCCCCCGGGTCGCAAACCCATCAAAACCATCCATAAATACGACCGTAACAGGCTTATGGTATTTGGTTTTATGCTGGAAGAGATAAAGAAGGGCAGGCAGATTTACGTGGTGTACCCCTTAATCAAAGAGTCGGAAAAGCTTGACCTTAAAGATCTGAACGACGGCTATGAGAGCATCGTGCGGGAGTTTCCCCCTCCTGATTATTCGGTGAGTATTGTGCACGGACAGATGAAGCCTGCTGTGAAGGATTATGAAATGAAGCGTTTCGTGGCAGGCCAGACACATATTATGGTAGCTACAACAGTTATTGAGGTTGGCATCGACGTTCCCAATGCTTCCGTGATGGTGATAGAGAGTGCGGAGCGTTTTGGTTTGTCGCAGCTGCATCAGCTGCGTGGCAGGGTAGGTCGGGGCGCTGATCAGTCATACTGCATCCTGATGTCGAAAGACGAGCTGAGTACAGATGCCCGCAAGCGGCTTGGGGTGATGGTGTCAACCAATGATGGCTTTAAAATTGCCGAGACCGATTTACAGCTGCGCGGGCCAGGCGACATACAGGGCACGCAGCAGAGTGGCATTCCTGAATTAAAGATTGCTGACCTTACCCAGGATGAGGCGATCCTTAAGTATGCCAGGGCGCAGGCAAGGGCATTGCTTGAGCGTGACCCCGGACTGCAGCAGCCTGAAAACGCG
Organism: Bacteroidales bacterium; assembly: GCA_007120085.1. GTDB lineage: Bacteria > Bacteroidota > Bacteroidia > Bacteroidales > UBA7960 > PUPG01. The sequence goes on from SKOK01000116.1 coordinate 2,231, forward strand.
GTTGTGCGAAAACAATTGCAGGAGCTTTACAGTGATCAGCTTCACTGGAGCCGCATCAGCTAACATGGCGTTTAAAAAAAACCGTCGCAGCAATGAGTGCTGCAGACGGTTTTCGGTTATATAGGGTTGGGGTATTGCTAATTGAGCCTGAAGCGGATAGGCATCACGAACTGAACCCTTACGGGTTGCCCTCTCTGGCGGCCGGGCTGCCAGCGTGGCATCATCCTGACCACCCTCAAGGCTTCTTCGTCGCAACCGCCACCGATGCCGCGGACGATGCGCACATCTGTTACGCTGCCGTCAATCTCTACAACGAAGGTAACGAATACCGTTCCCTGGATGCCGGCTTCGCGGGCCATCTGGGGATAGCGGAGGTTGTCAGACAAGAACTGCTGCCTCGCTGCTTCTCCACCCGGGAACTCCGGCTGGTCTTCCACAACGGTAAAGATCACATCCTCTTCAATCTCTTCTTCTTCTTCAAAGACGATGGGTGTAAACTCCTGAACCTCGGTAAAAACGTCAGCATCAATGTCGATGATGAACTCTTCCTCGAGCTCTACATCATCGTCAACGATGATCAGCTCCTGTGATGGCTCCGGTGGTGGTGGCGGGGGCGGTAGCTCCTGGCGGGTGATTGGAATGTCCTCTTCTTCAATAAAATCGATTTCAAGAATTCCCAGATCGATCTCCGAGCGCTCGTAGTGCTTCCATTCAAAAGCTACAAGGGCGGCACCCAGGGCAATCGCAATGCCAATCTGCAAAAAGATACGCTTTTTGCTTTCAAGGTCTGCTTTAGGTGTTTTTTTTGCTTCCATAATATCGCTGTATGTGTTGGTTATTCGCCAGTCAAATAAGCATTAAGTATGCTGGAAAAGAATTTGCTAATATACAAAGTATTTTTTAAAATCAAGCATTTCTTGTTATTTTGCAAAAAACAACATACTTATTTTCTTATGTTGTAAAACAAAACCACCAGAAGTACCCCAAAAACCGTTCCAAAACCATTGGCAAGCACATCATAGATGTTTCCGTGCCGGTCAGGAAAGCAACAATGTTGCAGAAATTCAGTGATGATTCCGTAAAAAACGCCTGCGGAAAGACTGATTACCAGTTGTTTTTTGCTGGCAACTGCATTTGGTCTAAATCTGCCATACCCCAGCAGGATCAATGCCCCTAATATTGCGTACATCATGAAATGTACGATCTTGTCAAAATGAGGAATCCCCAGTTTTTCAGTTGAGGGCAGGGCATTTGAAGGCAGGCTGATGATCAAAAAAATAATCACACCCCAACCCAGTGCCGGCAAAAAATAACTGGCTGTTTTTGTCACACTCCCTGCAAATCAGTCTATCAGTTCTTTATATGCTTCGGCTGTCAACAGGCCTTCGGTATCGGCCACATCAGCAACCTTGACTTTGATGATCCAACCTTCATTGTAGGGGTCTTTGTTAATGATGTCGGGAGTTGATTCAAGTTCTTCGTTAAACTCCAGCACTTCGCCACTCACAGGCATAAAGAGATCAGAAACCGTTTTTACAGCCTCAATTGTGCCAAAGGTTTCTTCCTTGTCGAGGCTCTCACCAACAGTGTCCACTTCAACAAACACGATATCACCCAGCTCGTGCTGCGCAAAATCAGTGATGCCAATAATGGCCGTGTCGCCTTCAATTTTTACCCACTCGTGGTCTTTGGTGTACTTAAGGTTCTCAGGAATGTTCATTTCTTATTTTTTTAAGTGGTTATTGGAATGACAATATTCTGAAGCCAAAAGTACAATCTTTTTTTATTACAAAAAAAGAAAAAGCTTTATAACATTCCAAGTTCGAGCATGGCTGCATCCGACATATTGTCTTTTGACCAGGGTGGATCGAAAACCAGTATGATGTTAGCTTCCTTTACTTCCGGGACTTGCTCGACGGCCTCTCTCGCTTGTTTAACCAGGTCGTCGGCCACCGGACAGTTGGGGTTGGTAAGCGTCATCGTAACTGAAACACCCTGTTTTTCATTGATCTCTATGTCATAGATCAACCCCAGGTCGTATATGTTCACGGGGATGTCGGGGTCAAAAACCGTTTTGAGGGCATCAATGATGTCTGATTCTGAGAGGATGGGGTTCATGTGGTTATAATTGATGGTTGGTGGTTTCTAATTTCTGATTTCTGGTTGCTGATTTATAGTTACGAGTTCGGGGTATCCACTTTAGGGCTTTATTCATCGATAACCGGCAATTGACAATCGCCAGTCGATTATCAGGCCTGTCCGCTGCGCTGGTATGCGAGGGCATAGAGTTTCATCTGTTTGATCATGTTCAGCAGGCCGTTGGAGCGTGTCTGCGACAGATGTTCTTTGAGTCCAATCTTATCGATGAAACTGAGGTCGGCGTCAACGATGTCCCCTGGAGGCTGGTCGGACAGCACCCTGATCAGCAAGGCTACGATGCCTTTGGTGATCAGGGCGTCGCTGTCGGCAGTAAAAACCACCTTGCCATTCTCCAGCCCGGCTAGCAGCCAAACCCTCGCCTGGCATCCTTTAACCAGGTATTTGTCCTCTTTGTCGGAGTCACTTATCTCAGGCAGCGACTTGCCCAGCTCAATAAGGTGGTTGTACTTATCCATCCAGTCATCAAAGAGCTCAAACTCTTCAATTACTTCTTGTGCTTTTGCGTCTATTCCAGTCATTGTTTTAAAATTATTCTGTTTTTTGAAAGGATGATCGGTACAGCGTTATGTTGTCGCGAAAAAAATCATCAGGCCAGCATTTCCCTGACTTTTTGAAGTCCGGCCATGAGTATGTCAATTTCCTCCCGGGTGTTGTAAAGGGCAAGGGAGGCTCTTACGGTTCCGGGGATATCAAAGAAATCCATCACCGGTTGTGCGCAGTGGTGGCCGGTACGCACGGCGATGCCGAGTTTGTCGAGGATGGTACCTGTGTCATAGGGGTGTATGTCGGTGAAAAGGAAGGATAGCACCCCGGTCTTTTGTTTGGCAGTACCCACAAACCTGATCTTTTCCAGTTCTTGCAACCGGTCTGTGGCATACTGCAGCAAGCTGTTTTCGTGTATGGCGATTGCCTCATGCCCCAGGCTTGAGATAAAATTCATGGCAGCTTCCATTCCAAGCACATCTGCCACATTGGGTGTGCCGGCTTCAAACTTAAAGGGCAGTTCGTTGTAGGTTGTTTTGTCAAAACGCACTTCGCTGATCATTTCGCCGCCGCCCTGGTAGGGAGGCATTTCGTTCAGCCACTTTTCCTTGCCGTAAAGCACGCCAACGCCCATCGGGCCATACATCTTATGTCCGGAAAAACAGTAGAAGTCGCAGTCCATGGCCTGCACATCTATCGCCATATGCGGTGTGGCCTGGGCGCCATCTACCAGCACGGGAATGTCGCGGGCGTGTGCAATGTCGATGATCTCCTTTACCGGATTGATGGTGCCCAGGGCATTGCTGATGTGTGTCACGGCAACCAGCCTGGTTTTCTTGCCAAGTAATTGCTGGAAAGCATTCATGTCCAGCTCACCGGCTTCATTCATCGGAATTACCTTCAGCACGGCTCCATAGTCTTCACAGGCCATCTGCCAGGGCACGATGTTGGCGTGATGTTCCATGGCGGAGATCAGTATCTCATCTCCCTGTTTAATGAATTTCTTACAGAAAGAGCTGGCTACCAGATTTATGGCTTCTGTTGTCCCCCGTGTAAAAATGACTTCATAGTGGTGGCGGGCGTTGATAAATCGCTGTATGGTCTTTCGCGCCTGCTCATAAGCCTCGGTAGCCTGGCTGCTCAAAAAATGGGCACCCCTGTGGATGTTGCTGTTTTCTGTTTCATAATACCTGAGAAGACGCTCCATCACCACTTTGGGTTTCTGGGTCGTGGCGGCATTGTCGAGGTACACCAGCGGACGGTTGTTCACCACCTGCTGAAGTATCGGAAACTCCTGACGCAATTTTTCGATGTTTATGCTCATAGTCCGGGGTGCTATATTTTGCTCATATCAATGTTAAAGGTCGTTGGCTCCTTGCTGTTGCAGTGCAGCACGCACTGGTCGCAGATGGAAAGCTCACCCTTCAGGCGTTTTTCAACGAGGTGTTGTATCCTTTCTTGCAGTGCTTCTATGTTGATTTTGCTAACCACTTCGCCGGCAAAGGCGATCATCATCAACTGCCGGGCGGTTCGTTCACACAATCCGCGGGAGCGCAGGTAAAACATCGCCTCCGGGTCGAGCTGCCCTACGGTGGCACCGTGCGAGCACTTCACATCATCGGCATAGATCTCCAGGTGCGGCTGGGTGTTTGCCTTGGCATCATCGGTCAGCAGGATGTTCTTGTTGTTCTGATGTGCAACGGTCCGCTGCGCATTCCGGCGAACCAGCACCTTGCCCGAAAATACAGCCCTGGCCTCATCATCAAGAATGCCCTTGTAAAGCTGATTGCTATGGCAGTCGGGCGCCGCGTGGTCGATGTAAACCTGGTTATCCACGTGCTGATTGCTGTCAACAAGGTATAAACCATAGTGTTCTGACTGGCATTCAGGCTCAGACAGTGTTATGTCAAGGATGTTCTTGGTAAAACCGCCGTTAAGGGTTACCATGTTGGTGTAAACGTTACTCGATTTTTTCTGATGAATGAAATTATTGGTAACCAGGGCCGAGTTTCGTCCTTTGTTCTGAATTTTGTAGTGCTCTACTGTGGCATTTTCTTCCGCGAAAATTTCCATCACGGTATTGGTAAAGCTGACGTTGTGTGTCAGGGAGTGGTCGCAGTGCACCAGGGTCATTTTGCTGTTTTTGCCGGCGATAACCAGGTGGCGGGGCTGCAAAAATACTGGGTGTTCGGCATTAACGATGTTGATCAGCTGTATGGGTTTTTCTACTTCCACGCCATCCGGAACATGTATAAACAGGCCATCCTGCACAAAGGCTGTGTTTAGCGCGGCCATTTCGTGCTGCTCCACTTTGGCTGCCCTGCCAAAATACTGGTCTGTAAGTTCTGGATAAACTTCCATTGCTTTTGCCAGGCTGCCGATGATTGTTCCGTTTGTTAACTTGGTTAATGGCGCGTTTTTATACACAAACCACCCATTCAGCAGGGTGATGCTGAAGGTGTCGAGGTCGTAAACATCGCAGGTGAATATTTTTTCAATATCCATGCTGCGGCTTTTGTTGCTGAAGTCGAACACAAACTCGGTGTTCAGCAGCGGCTTAAGGTCGGTGAATCGCCAGTTTTCGAGCTGCGGGGTAGGGAAGCCGTTCTTGCGGAACCGTGAAAGTGCGTGTTGTCTGATCCTGTTCACCATCGGTGTGGCACTGCCCCGAATGGCCTCCTGCTGCTTCTCAAAAAGGTCAAGCAGCCTGTCTTTTATTAACGTGGTTTGTATTGTATCCATGTGATCGCTTGCTTCAGGTTTGTAAACCAATGCTGTGTGACTTGTTTTCCGGATAATGACTTATACCGGCTCTCAGGCAGTTTCCTTTTTAACCCAGTCGTAGCCTTTTTCTTCGAGCTCCAGTGCCAGGCTTTTATCTCCGCTTTTGATGATGCGGCCGTCGTACAGCACGTGCACAAAGTCCGGCACGATGTAGTCAAGAAGCCGCTGGTAGTGAGTGATCACCACGGTGGCATTGTCCTTGCGCCTGAGCTTGTTCACTCCGTTGGCCACCACCTTCAGGGCATCAATGTCGAGGCCTGAATCCGTTTCGTCGAGGATGGCCAGGCGGGGTTCAAGCATGGCCATCTGGAATATCTCGTTCTTTTTCTTTTCACCTCCCGAAAAGCCTTCGTTGACAGAGCGGTTGGTGAGCTTCGACTGGATGTCCACCATCTTTTTCTTTTCCTCCATCAGTTTCAGGAATTCGGCACCGGTTAGCGGGTCGAGGCCTAAGTATTTACGCTTTTCATTGATGGCGGTACGCATGAAGTTGGCGATGCTCACGCCGGGGATCTCTACCGGGTATTGAAAGCCCATGAAGATGCCCTCCCTGGCACGCACTTCGGCGGGGAGGTCAAAGAGGTTTTTACCCATATAGCTGATCTCTCCTTCATCAACGTCGAAGGTTTCACGGCCGGCAATGACGGAGGCCAGCGTGCTTTTTCCTGAGCCGTTTGGCCCCATGATGGCGTGCACTTCTCCGGCATTCACCTCAAGGCTTAAGCCCTTTATGATGGGTTTGCCGTATATCGATGCTGAAAGATTTTTAATGCTTAACATCAGTCGTCTGTTTTTTGTGAATGTTCTGGTTATTTTTATGATGTGTTTGCCGGCTATCCTACACTCCCTTCGAGGCTGATGGAAAGGAGCTTTTGTGCTTCAACGGCAAACTCCATTGGAAGCTTCGATAGCACCTCCTTTGCGTAGCCATTTACGATGAGGCCAATGGCGCCTTCCATGTCGATGCCTCTTTGCATGCAGTAAAACAGCTGGTCTTCAGATATTTTGCTGGTTGTCGCTTCGTGCTCCACGATGGATGACCTGTTGCCTACGTCGAGGTATGGGAAGGTGTGTGCGCCGCACTGGTCGCCGAGCAGCAGTGAGTCGCATTGCGAAAAGTTGCGTGCATTCTCAGCATTCCGGGTGGTCTTCACCAGCCCGCGGTAGCTGTTGTTGCTGCGACCGGCCGAGATCCCCTTGCTGATGATGGTGCTGCGGGTGTTCTTGCCCAGGTGTATCATCTTTGTGCCGGTGTCAGCCTGCTGCATGTTGTTGGTAACAGCCACTGAGTAGAACTCACCGGCGCTGTTGTCACCTTTCAGCACCAGGCTGGGGTATTTCCAGGTAACGGCGGAGCCGGTCTCTACCTGTGTCCACGATATTTTGGCATTTTCGCCTTCGCAGATGCCTCTTTTGGTTACGAAGTTATAAACGCCTCCTTTGCCCTCCTTGTCGCCGGGCCACCAGTTTTGCACGGTTGAGTATTTCACTTCCGCATCCTTGTGGGCGATGATCTCCACAATGGCGGCGTGCAGCTGGTTTTCGTCCCTTACAGGCGCCGTACATCCTTCCATGTAACTCACATAGCTGCCCTCCTCGGCCACGATGAGCGTGCGCTCAAACTGTCCGGTGTTGGCCGCATTGATGCGGAAGTAAGTAGAAAGCTCCAGCGGACATCTTACCCCTTTGGGGATGTATGCGAATGAGCCGTCACTGAATACGGCGGAGTTCAAAGCAGCAAAAAAGTTATCGCGGTAAGGTACCACGCTGCCCATATGTTTTTTTATCAGTTCAGGATGCTTTTGAAGGGCCTCACTGAATGAGCAAAAGATCACACCATGTTCTTCGAGTGTTTTTTTGAATGTGGAACCCACGGAAACGCTGTCCATCACAGCATCCACGGCCACGCCTGCAAGGGCTTTTTGCTCATCAAGCGGAATGCCCAGCTTTTCAAAGGTTTCCAGCAGTTCAGGGTCAACCTCATCCAGGCTGTCGTACTTTGGCTGCTTGCGCGGTGCCGAATAGTAGATCAGGTCCTGGTATTTGATGCGCGGATATTTCACGTGCGCCCACTCCGGCTCTTTCAGTGTTTGCCAGTGCCTGAAGGCCTTTAACCGGAACTCCAGCATAAAATCCGGCTCTTTCTTTTTTGCCGAAATAAAGCGGATGGTGTCCTCAGTAAGGCCTGGAGGTGCCTGATCCATCTCAATGTCGGTATAAAAACCGTATTTGTATTCCGAACCGGTTACCTCTTCAAGTATTTTGTTGCTTTCGTTTTCCATTTACTAATGCTTTAAATATCTGTAAACCCACGCGGGTAAATGGATGCAAATCTTATTTGGATTAATTTTAAATTGCTGTGCAAAGATATGAAACCTTGCTTTCTTATTCAATACAAGTCCACAAAATGTTAACAAGCCGGAGGGTATTATGTTTAGGGCACTAGCAGCGAAGTGTTGCCAACCATTTCAAATCCGGCATTGATGCCCGTTCCGGAAAAGAGGACTTCACCTTTTTTGCTGGTAAGTGTGATGTTGATCTTAGAGTCGATGCATTCGTGAATTACCCTGTCCATCTGGCCCTGAACGGGTGCTTTCAGGGCTCCTTTATCCGGCCCTGACATCTTTCTTTGTTCGCCGCTGATTCTTACTTTGAAGCCTCCGGCTTTTATCTCAATGTCCACCTTGTTGCCATTTCTGTGGAGTTCACTGATCTTAGCGCCGGTGTAGGTGGCGAAGTGATATTGTTGTCCTTTGTGAAGAAAAAACCCCAGGAAACCTGTGAATGTTTTTCCGATCCAGGGAATTCTGGCCACGGAGAGCATAAAGGAGGTGTTTTTCGCGGGGAAGTGGTTTGACTGCATCCATATCCAGCTTTCAGGCATGGATGAGCCCCAGTCTTTTTCGATGTAGCCCTTGCCCTGGTTGAAGCTGATCTGCCGGCTGTTGACGTTTACTGTTCCTTGGATTTGATGGTTGAGGCTAACCACACCGTGGTAGCATTCCATAAAGGGCACGTAGCGGTACCAGCCCATGATCCCCGGTCTTTGCAGGGTAACGGGATAGGCGACCTGCTGGTCATAGTTCAGTTCGGCTGTGATGTGGTCTTTGTCGGACTCCAGGTTGACTTTCAGCTGCCTGGCTGAAAAAAAGTTGTTTTCTATCTGGACTGAAAAGTTGTTTTTCGAAAACAAAAAAGCCTCTGCCGGATATCTGAAATACCAGGTTTTTCCGGTTTTGCCGTTGATCACCTGTACAAATGCATGGTGGTCGCCGTCGGTAAGGGAAATGCCTGGAATGAAGGAAATGGTGTTTTCTCCTTCTGCACAGACATTCTTAAAATACCAGCCTTCAAAGTAGTTTTTGCGCTTCCGGTTTCCCTGGAAGCGTTCGGGCAGCCATACTTTTTTCAGGTCGTAGATGCCAGGAAAAAATCCGGGTTGAATGGATTGCATTAGCTTAAATGCCGTTATTCGTCATCATCTTCCTTGTTGACAAAGAGTTTGAATCCTTTTCCGTGAATATTGATGAGTTCCACATCCGGATCATCCTTGAGGTATTTGCGCAACTTGGCAATATATACATCCATGCTCCTGGCATTGAAGTAGTTATCATCAAGCCATATTTTCGTCAGGGCTTCTGATCTTTCGAGGATGTAGTTGGTTCTGTCGCAAAGCATTTTCAGGAGCTGTGCTTCCTTTGAGGTTAGCTTCTGCTCTTCGTCATTGATTTTTAGAATCTGCCTGGCATAGTCAAAGCTGTAATTGCCGATTTTGAACAGTGTTTTATCGGAGTCGCCGGGTTTTTCAAAATAGGTGCGGCGGTGTATGGCTGTGATACGCAGCAGCAGCTCTTCCATGCTAAAGGGTTTGGTCATATAGTCATCGGCACCAATCTTTAATCCTTCCAGGATGTCCTCCTGCATGTTTTTGGCTGTCAGAAAGAGAATTGGCACTGTTTTGTCAACTTTCCGGATGTCTTTTGCAAGAGAGAACCCGTCTTTTACGGGCATCATCACATCCAGGATGCAAAAGTTGAAGTTTTCTTCAATGAAAGCATCATAAGCCTGTTGCCCGTCAGGGCATAAGGTTGTTGGGTAGCCTTTGGCTTCCAGGTATGCTTTCAGAATGGTGCCGAGGTTGTGATCATCTTCGGCCAGCAAAATTTTAATCTGGGGCTTGTCCATAGCATTATTTTTTTTAGTTCATGGTTGGCGCATTGCGGTCGTACCCGAACGGTATGAAAACGGTAAAACGTGAGCCTTTGTTTTGTTCGCTGTCAAGCGAAATGCCTCCATCGTGTTTTTCTATGATGGCTTTCACATAGCTAAGCCCTAAACCAAAGCCTTTTACGTCGTGAATGTTCCCTGTGGAAACGCGGTACAAGTTATCAAAAATTTTCTTTTGATTGACACGATTTATTCCAATTCCTTTGTCTTCGACATGTACAAGCAAACCTTTTTCAGTGTTTTCAGTACTTACAGAGATTTTGGGGGCGTTGGGTGAATATTTATTTGCGTTGTCAATAAGGTTTGTAAACACATTGGTAAGATGCACTTTGTCTCCTTTTACAAAACTGTATTCTGCGTTCAGACTGGTAACGATCTTGCCGTGGCGCGACTCAACCTGCAATTTAAGCTTTTCTATGGCATCCTCAACGATTTCGTGCAGATCAACACCTGTGATCTTCAGCCGCAAACCGGCATTTTCGATCAGTGCGGTTTGCAAAACCCTTTCTGTCAGCAATCCGAGGCGGTCATTCTCTTCTCTAATGACGTTTATATAGCTCTGGTAGAGGGGTTCTGACTTTTGCACATCCTGGTCGTTAAGCGCCTGGCAGGCAAGTGAAATGGTGGATATTGGCGTTTTGAGCTCGTGGGTCATGTTGTTGATGAAGTCATTCTTCATCACAGAAAGCATTTTTTGTCTGAAAATGATGATGATTGTAAATGCAAAGGAAGATATGAGGATAAGCAAGAGCAGCAATGAAGCGCCCATCATTGCATTCATCTGCGACAGGATATATCTGTCCTGTTGCGGAAAATGCAGCAAAAGGTATTCGGGGTTCACAAACAGGTCATTGGGAAAAAGGTGAAAGGCATACGGGCTTTTTAACAGTTCCTGTGAATGTCTGCCGGTTTTTTCGGTTAGCAGCGCGTGTCTTTGCGGGTGATAAATGCCGAACTCATAGGGCGTTTTGATGTTTTGTAGCTGCAACTCATAAGAAATCAGGGAGTCGAGTGAGGCAATGCTTTCTTCGTCGGTTACCTGGAAAGCAAACTTACTGGAAAACAAGTCATCTAAAAGGTCATTGATAAACCGGTTTCTTTCAAAAAAAGCGGAGAAAGGGTCATTGCGCAAGTCTGTCCGCGTTTCCGGGAGATAGCCCGGACCACTTCGTGGATAATACCTGTAGCCTGCCGGATAATCGAGGTCGATGCGGCCTTCTGGCACCTCACCGGTGTATCTGCTTTCGGAACTTCTGAAGGTAAAAAGTTCATCCTCTTCAGAAAAAGCCAACTGTTCAGAGTATTGGGCAAAGACTTGGTTATAATGAATGCGGTTGAGCGAATCAATGATGTGATTATACTGCAACAGGTTCTGATTCCGCTCGTGATGCATGCTTAGCTTGCGTGTAAGCTCGTGTTTGTTAAAGCGGTAAATGGCCCTGGTAGCTGCTTCTCCAACGCTGCGGTCGAAGTTTATTTCTTTGATGGCCACGGCATTGCGGATCCAGTAAAGCTGAATGCCCAGCAAGCCCATCAAAGACAAGCTGATCGCAATGATGACAAGTATGATGAATCTTTTTTTCATGAAATGATTTACGTGTGCTACAACACAACCATGGGGCTTGTCGCAGACACAAAAAAACAGTATGGTTGTGCAATACCCCTGAGGCTATCTACAAAAATAAAATGGAAATCATGTCAAACTGCCCGCTTAACACTATTTAACGCCGTCTTAACTTTTTTTGTCATTGGGATGGGCATGGTTGTCGCTGATTACAGCCGTTTGGCAACTTTGTGCCAATCGACCAGCTTCCAGAATGCGGCGATGTGCTCCGGTCGCCTGTTTTGGTAGTCAAGGTAATAGGCGTGCTCCCATACATCGCAGGTCAGCAGGGGTGTTTTGCCATCACGCATCGGGTTGCCGGCGTTGCCGGTTTGTACGATCTCCAGGCTGCCATCCGTGTTTTTGACCAGCCAGGTCCAGCCTGATCCAAACAAGGTTGCCGCCGCTGTGCTGAAGGCTTCCCTGAATTTTTCAAAAGATCCAAAGTCTCTGTTGATTGCTTCCAGCAAGGCTCCTTCAGGCTCACCGCCACCATCGGAAGAAAAGCCTTCCCAGTAAAAAGTATGATTCCAGACCTGTGCTGCATTGTTGAAAATGCCGCCATCAGCCTTCATGATGATGGCCTCCAGACCGGCGTCCTCAAAGGGTGTGCCGGATACCAGGTCATTGAGCTTCTGTACATAGGTCATGTGGTGCTTCCCATAATGATACTCAATGGTTTTTTTTGAAATGTGCGGCTCAAGTGCCTCTGGCGAATAGGGTAATTTTGGTAATACGTGGTTCATGGTGATGGGTTTTTAGGTTTTACAATGATTGCTAAGTTATGAAAAAATTGACAAGCCTGCAAAGTGTTCAGCAATTATTCTGTATATTGACACGTAATTGGCCCAAACTGCTTTGTGCGAAACCGGACAAGATTGTCCGCTTTGGTGCAGCCCTGCATCGTAGGCTATAGGTATTTTTTGGTGCTTATTGCCGGAACAAGCATATAAGGCTCTGTTTAAAAGCATTGTAAGAAACATTGCACGCTTTTTGGAATAATAATTTTCAATATAGTCTGGACAATAGCGGAAATAATGTACACACAGGGCTTGACCTGTGTGCCGAAACATAAAAGTTCGAAATTAGGGGTTGGAAATCAGCAACCAGCAATTAGCAACCAGAAATTAGAAATTGTAACCAGCAACATGTAACAAAGCAAATACAGATGTTTAAAAACTATTTCCTGATTGCACTTAGAAACCTGAAAAAAAATGTTTTGTATTCATTGATAAACATTGCAGGTTTGTCGGTTGGTCTGGCTGCGGCCATCCTCATTTTTTTGTATGTGCAGCATGAACTATCGGCCGACAGGCATCTTAGCCATTACGACGAGCTTTACCGGATTGGCATTGAGGTTGGCATTGGCGGGCCGCCGATCAAGGCGGGCATCAGCTCTTACCCGGTGGGCCCCGACATGGTCGCCAACTTTCCGGAAATAACCGACTTTGTCAGAATGTTTTCGATGGATCTTGTTACATCCGAACACCTGGTTGAGTATGATGGTAACACCCTGTACGAGAAGGGAATTCTGCTGGTTGATTCAAACTTTTTCGACTTGTTTGACCATCCTGCAGTTTATGGTGACCCGGTCGCCTCATTGCGTCACAACAACCTGGCCGTACTTACAAGGAGCACGGCAGAAAGGATGTTCGGTCCGGGAAATCCTGTTGGCCTGACATTCAGGTTCAACCGCCAGCATAATGTAGAGGTTGGGGCCGTCATCGAAGACATCCCCGACAATGCACACCTGAAGTTTCGCATGCTTCTATTCTGGAACTCATTCGATCAAATGCTGGCCGGCCAGGCTACGACAGCCGACAGCTATTTGTCCAACAACCTGTTTACCTATGTTCGTGCCGTGAAAAACCTAAACACGCCGGAATTTATTACCAAAGTTGATGAGTTTGTTTATGAGCACGTAATCAGGGAGTTGGATTTGCATGACCTGGGTGGGTTTTACCGGCTGCACTTCAGACCAATGAAAGACCTGTACTTTAACAAAGAGGAGGTGTATGAACCTTTCAATCCCGAAACCATTCCCGCCAAGGGCGACAGGATGTTCGTTTACATTTTCATTACAATTGCCATATTTCTGACATCCATAGCGGCCATCAACTACATGAACATGGCCATTGCCCGGTCGGCAAGACGCTCAAAGGAAGTGGGTGTCAGAAAAGCACTGGGCGCCAGCCGGCAAAGCCTTATCAGGCAGTTTCTTTCTGAATCACTGCTTTATGCCTTTGTTGCTTTCATCTTTGCACTGCTTTATGTGGAGATATCCTTGCCATTTTTCAACAATCTACTGATCAAAAACCTGTCTTTCAGCATTTTTTCTGATTTGCGCTTTACATTCCCGGTGCTTGCACTCGTTCTTTTTACCGGTTTGCTCTCAGGAAGCTATCCTGCTTTTTACCTTTCAGGATTCCGGCCCATTGATGTGTTGAAACAAAAGCTCAACCTGTCGGATCGCAACCTGTTTCTGCGCAAAACCCTCGTTGGCTTGCAATTCACCATATCGGTGTTCATGATCATAGCCACGTTCGTCGTTTTACAACAGCTTGTTTACATGCGAAACATGGATAAGGGCTTTCAGGCTGACAACGTCATTACGTTGAACATCACAGATATAGACCCTGACCGCCGGGTGGGGCTGAAAAATGAAATGAAACAACTGGCAGGCATTGAAGCAGCAAGCTTGTCGCACAACCTGCCCGGGCCGCTCTCTTCACTGCAGAAGTGGGGTTTCAGTGTTGAAACGGAAGAAGGTTTTTCAGAACGGATGACCTCGGTTTATCATGTAGATGGTCACTTTGCCGATCTATATGACATTAAGGTCGTTGCCGGCCGTTTTTTTGACCCTGATCTGCAGACTGACCTTACGGATGCCTTTGTCATCAATGAAGCCGCCGCCCGCTTGTTTGAGTGGGACGATCCGGTAGGCAAACTAATCAATTTCCTGGGCAACAGTGATGAGGACCCACGCCGGGTCATAGGCGTGGTCAGGGACTTTCAGATTGCTTCCCTCGACCGTAACATTGAACCCCTTATCATTTTTCCATCAGAAAACAGCTCCATGCTGAGCTTGCGCCTCGCCGGGGCTAACCCTGGCGGGATGCTGCGGGCAGCTGAACAAGTGTGGAATGATTTTGCAGATAATCTGCCTATGCGCCACCAGTTCATGGAGGAACGACAACGACTGGCCTACGAAAGCCACACCAAGCTCGGACAGCTGTTTGCACTTTTTGCCATGCTCTGCATATTTCTCTCCCTGATGGGTCTTTTTGGACTCTCCGGATTCTCCGCTGAGCAAAAAACAAAGGAAATCGGCATACGCATCGTGCACGGCGCCTCCCTGAAAAACATTCTTGCCTTACTCTACAGGGAATATGTATGGCTTATGGCCCTGGCCATCGTCATCGCATCAGCTGCAGCCTGGTTTTTTACAGATAACTGGCTGGCACAATTCGCCTACCGCATACAGCTCGGTGTTTCGCCATTCCTGGCAGCCGCATTGTTGTCGTTTGGGGTGTCTTTGCTTACGGTAGGTTACCACGCCATGCGGTCGTCAAATGCAAACCCGGTGGAAGCACTGAAGTATGAATGATGGAGACCCCCGGAAGCACGAAGCCGGAAGGGTTCGTAAAAGAAGAACAGGGCACATAAAATAAAAAAATAAAAACAAAAAACGATGAACCACAAGATCGCCATTCGGCGGATGCTGCGCGAAAAACAGTATTCAATCATCAACATAAGCGGTTTGGCTGTGAGCATGGCCGGGGCGCTGCTCATCATCCTATACCTGCAGTTTGAGCTGAGCTACGATAAGTATCACGGTGATTATCAAACCACTTACCGGCTGGCGAGCGAAACCCGGACTGGCGGCGACCAGATTCAGATGGCCGTCAATTCATTTCCGTTAGGACCTTTGATGGTGTCGCAGTTTCCTGAGGTTACTGACTATACCCGGATTTTCCCGTTTAATTTCTTTTTCAGGAATGTGGTTTATCGCTACGAAGACAAACACTTTTTTGAGAATGCGGTATTTGCCGCTGATTCTACCTTTTTTGACTTTTTCGATTTCGACTTTGTGCACGGTACGGCGGAGAATGCGCTGAACACACCCTTTTCACTGGTGATGAACCACACCATGGCCGAAAGGTATTTCGGGTCCGAAAATCCTGTGGGCAGGGTTGTTCAGGTTGAAGGGGCGGGTGGTTTCCAGGTGACAGCCGTTGTGGAAGATCCGCCCGTGAACAGCCATATGCAGTTCGAAGGCCTGCTGTCCATGACCACTTTACAACATCTGACACCTTTGCTGGAAACCGCCTTTGGGCAGGGTGCGCGCTGGGAAATGTTCGAGCAATCACTTACCAGTCGGATTTTCTGGCTGTACCTCAAAACAAGCGATGGTTTCAGTCCCGAACGCTTTATGGAGGAGCAATGGCCGGATTTTTACAACGAGCACCTGGCCGCAATAGAATCTAACTTCGACATTGAAAGCAAACCCATCTTTCAACCCATTCATAGCATTCACCTGGAGTCGAAGCTGATGTATGAGATGACTTCCGAAACCGGTGCCGTTACGATGATGAGCCGCGAAATGACAGGTATTTTCTTTCTTATTGCCCTTTTTTTGCTGACCATCGCATCCATCAACTATACGAACCTGGCCATCAGCCGCTTCAACAAGCGCAGCAAAGAGGTGGGCGTACGCAAAGTGATGGGTGCCGGCAAAGCACATCTGATCAGGCAGTTTATGACTGAATCTGTTCTTACAACACTGGTGGCGCTGGTGATTGCCCTGGTGCTGGTTGAAATTGCCCTGCCTGCAGTGAACAACCTCCTGGGCGCTGCCATCACGGCCAATGTGATCTCTAATCCCCAAGTAATAATCATATTGTTGGGAATGGCCGTCTTTGTCGGTCTTGTTGCCGGCATCTATCCTTCCGTTTATTTCACCTCCTTCTCGCCAGCAAAAGTACTGGCTCAGGGCTTCAGAACCGGCCGTGGCACGCTGTCGCTCAAAAAAACACTCATCGTATTGCAGTTTATCATCTCCATTTTCATGGTGATCGCCACCCTGGTGGTCAACAGCCAGTTACGCTACATCAATAACAAAGACCTGGGCTACGATTATGACCAGGTGATGGTGGTGGAAATGCAGGACGATTATAATATCAACCGCGCAGAAGTATTAAAAAACAGCCTGTTACAACATTCCTCCGTCGCCGACGCTGCAGTGTCAAACTATTATCCTTCCATCTATACGGTCCAAAACGTGCTGGGCATAGAAACCGACGACGGGATGGAGCAGTTTTCCATTAATTTCTCACAGGTGTCGGCTGATTTTATGGACTTTATGAAAATGGAACTGGTGATGGGCCGTTTTTTTGAGTGGGAGAATCGTACCGACCTTCGTGAGGCTGTCGTCATCAATGAAATGGCGTGGCGGCAGATCGGATGGGATGATCCACTGGGTAAGATGATTCATGCGAATTATGAGATGTTAGAATCGACGGAGACAGGGCGCAGGGTAATCGGCGTTGTAAAGGATTTTCATTATACCACACTGACCCGTCCCATTGAACCGATGATTATGTTTCCGATGGAAAACCGGGGCAGCTTCTTGCTGGTGAAGATACCTGGACACGAACTTTCAGCCGGCATCAGGGCGGTGGAGCAAGCCTGGAGGGATTTTGCGCCAAACAATCCGCTCGTTTATTTCTTTCTTGACCAGGCCATCGCCGGACTTTACCACTCACAGCGGGTGCTGAGTGTCTTTTTCGGGGCGTTTGCCATCCTGTGCATCATCATCTCCTTTATGGGTGTTTACGGCTTGTCAGCCTATTCGGCCGAACAGCGCACCCG
>SKOK01000311.1 GCA_007120085.1 Bacteroidales bacterium
AACATCCAACATCCAACATCCAACATCCAACATCCAACATCCAACATCCAACATCTAACATCCAACATCTAATCTCTTTCAAAATGAAAACAAAAACCTTACTCATTACCATCATCATTGCAGCTGCCATCCAAACCACACTGGCTGAATTGCCCCGCCGTGCTTTTATTGGCACCCAATTGCTTGAAGTGTGTGACTCCATTTCAGAACTTTATAATGTAAAGGCAAAAGAAGGCGTTTATGTGCAACTTGTTGTGGAGGGCAGCACCGCTGAGGTCATCGGGGTGCTGCCAGGCGATATCATCGTCAAAGCCAATGATTACAGTCCTGCCAGCGTTTCCGGGTTTGTTGAATTTATTCAAAAACACGGTGAGGGTGATCCACTGAACCTTGAAATTATTCGCCATGGTGAGTTTATCCTCTTAACAGGCAAGATGAGCGGCTTCCCGAAGGAAACCTCTCCGCATGCAGAGGTGATCTACGACCAGTTTGCCTTTGACGGGGGCTATGTGCGCACCATCATACACAGGCCGGAAGAGCCAGGCGTATATCCGGTCCTATTCTTCATCCAGGGTTATACTTGTGGTTCAATGGATAACATGAGCGATCTGAGCCCGGTGCGTAAACTTCTTGAAGGCATCAGTGAACGGGGTTTTGTTGTGGTAAAAACAGAGAAAGCCGGTATAGGAGATTCGCAAAGCACCACTCGCTGCAGCGATATGGATTTATTTACGGAGGTGAAGCTGTTCGAGGCTTCTTTCAATGCCCTAAAAAAATATGATTTCATTGATCACGACAACGTCTTTGTTTTCGGCCATTCGATGGGTGGGGTGCAGGCGCCTTTGATGCAAACCGATTTTGATCCCAAAGGCATTATTGTTTTTGGCACGGTCGCCCGGCCATGGTTCGAATATCTTATCGAACAAACCCGTATGCAACGCCTGATCCTCGGGCAGGACTATCTCGTCAATGAGGCCAATCACGAGCAATCCATTCACTTTTACTACCGTTTTCTCATCCAGAAAGAGACTCCTGAAGAACTCAACCGGGATTCGGAAATGGCTGAATTCCTTGATCGTTACTGGCGATTTGAAGATGGGGCCTATTTGAATGGCCGCCATTTTACTTTTTGGCAGCAATTGCAGGATACTGAGCCTTTTAAAGCCTGGAGTCAAACCAATGCCCATGTGCTGTCGCTGCACGGCGAGGGCGAATACATTGCCTTTAACCCTTATGAGCACGAGCTCATCGCCGATATCGTTAATCATTACAATCCAGGGAAAGCCCGGTTTGTTTCCGTTCCCAACATCGACCACGCCTTTATATACGTGAATGACAGACTGCATTCAGCTGCAATCAGAAATGATGGAGCCTACTGGCGGCATAACTTTAATCACAACATTGTGAACCTGACTGTTAATTGGATGAACGAGATCATGCGGATTGAAAATGATCATGAATTATAATGGCTCATGCTTAAATCATTTTATGAAAATGCAGCCAAAGGACATCATCTGCTGGCAATGGAGCCATAATCTTTAAATATGTTTTTGAGACAGGATGCGTAAACTCAACAGAACGGGCATGCAGGTGGATGCTGCCATCCTTGTTGGGGCGATCAAATCCATATTTCAGATCGCCCTTGATGGGGCATCCAGCAGCTGAGAGCTGAGCCCGGATCTGGTGGTGACGGCCGGTGAGCAGCTCCACTTCAAGCAGGAAATACTTGTCGCTTCGTCCAATAAGCTGGTATTTCAGCTCAGCCCGCTTTGCACCCAGGGTACCTTCTTTATGTGGGTAGGACTTGTTTTGCTTTTCATTCTTTTTAAGAAAATGCACGAGATGGCCGCTTGCTGTTGGCGGGCTGTTGCTGACTACCGCAAGGTACTTTTTTTGAATGTTTCCGGCTTTGAACATTTCGTTCAGGCGTGTCAGGGCTTTTGAAGTGCGTGCGAAGATTACGGCACCGCTCACTGGGCGGTCAATGCGATGGGTGACGCCCAGAAAAACATTGCCAGGCTTATTGAATTTCTGACCGATGTATGCTTTTACGGCTCCGCTCAGCGGAGCATCCCCTGTTTTGTCACCCTGCACAATTTCAGAAGGCAGCTTGTTGATGATTATAAGGTGGTTGTCTTCGTAAAGCACCCTCTCTGAAAGCTTTTTAATGCTATTCATCCAGGAAAAAGGCTTAGTATTGTTCCCGTTCGTTAGGGAAGTCCACATTTTTTACATCCCTGATATAGGCTTCAACCGATCCTTTGATCTCTTCATAAAGATTGTGGTACCTGCGCAGGAATCGCGGGGAGAATTCCTGGTTGATGCCAAGCATATCATGAAGCACGAGCACCTGGCCGTCAACCTTGCTGCCGGCGCCGATACCGATGGTAGGGATTTTGATCTCTTTGGTCACCTTCTCAGCAAGCACAGCCGGAATCTTTTCAAGTACGATGGCAAAGCATCCGGCTTCGGCCAGCAGGTGGGCGTCTTCAACAAGCTTCTGGGCTTCTTCGTCTTGCGTGGCTCGTACTACGTAAGTACCAAACTTATTGATGGATTGCGGTGTAAGACCCAGGTGTCCCATCACAGGAATACCCGCCGACAAGATACGGTCAATCGATTCTATGATTTCCTTTCCACCTTCCAGTTTTACCGCATTGGCATTGGATTCTTTCATGATGCGGATGGCTGAAAGCAATGCTTCGCGGCTGTTGCCCTGATAGGTGCCAAAAGGAAGGTCAACCACCACCAGTGCTCTTTCCACTGCGCGCATTACTGAACTGGCGTGGTAGATCATCTCATTCAGCGTGATGGGCAGGGTGGTTTTGTAACCTGCCATCACGTTGGCGGCGGAATCACCCACCAGGATCACGTCAATGCCGGCACTGTCAACAATGCGCGCCATGGAGTAATCATAGGCCGTGAGCATGGAGATTTTCTTTTCCCTAAGCTTCATCTCCTGGAGTACGTGGGTGGTAACCTTAGTGATTTTCGATGCTTTCATGTCAATCTGTTAAAATGGCCAGAAGTTGTTGTCGTACCAAACCTGTTCGGTGAGCTGCTTGTTGAGGTCGATGAGCAGCTTGTGGTGCCCCTTTTCCCAGTTGGCAAGCCAGTCGAACAGCTCTTTTTCATTTGGGTCGTTCGTTTCCTTAGCCCGTTTTGAATAAAAATCAACAGCCTTGGTTTCCATGTCGATGGCCGCTGAAATGGCTGCAGCCTCAAAACCTGAGCCCGAGATGTCCTTCACGATGTCTTCAGACAAGATGGTGTTGGCAATGGCATCATCGCCGGGAGCTGCTTCCAGGTCATTTTTATCAAAAGTGCCTGATTTACCGTAATGGGCCAATTGCTTCTGCAGGAAATCGATGTGCGTTTGTTCCTCCTCAGCCATCACGTTGAAAATCTTTTTTACATCGGCATTTGGGGTTTGCCCGGCAACCTGCTCATACAGGGCTTTGCCCCTGTGCTCCATGATGATGGCCTGTTTCAAAATATCGGTGGCGTTTTTTGGGTTCATTGCTTTTGGTTTTGATTATTAAATTGATCTTTTTGGATTAACAAAAATAGGCTTTTTCTTTAAACAAAATTGTAATTTTGCCCAAAAAGCAGAAATCAAATGAAGTGGAGCGTAGAAAAAGTAGTCAGTGATTTATTTGCAGGTTGGTATGGCCGTGAGCCCGACAGCATCACGCCTTTGCCACCATCAGGATCGAACCGCCAGTACTTTAGGATCAGGTATAAAAACAAAAGTGTCGTGGCAGCCTTTAACCCCGATACACGCGAAAACAATGCCTTCCTGAAACTCAGTCATCACTTTCACAAGCTTGGCCTTCCGGTTCCACAGGTGCTGGCCGAAGACACAAACACCCATTGTTATCTGCTTACTGATCTGGGTGATGACACCTTATTCTCACTGCTTCCGCAAAATCGCACTACTGAGTTGTTTGATGAGCAAACCATGTCTTTGTATAAAAAAGTGATAACCCATCTGCCAAAATTCCAGGTGGATGGATACAAGGGATTGGATTTAAGCATCTGCTACCCACGCCACGCCTTCGATCGCCACTCGATGATGTGGGACTTGAATTATTTTAAATACTATTTCCTTAAGATATCAGGGATACAGTTTGATGAGCAGCTGCTGGAAGAAGACTTTGAACGTTTTACGGATTATCTGCTGCAAACGCCTTCTGATTACTTTATGTATCGCGACTTCCAATCAAGAAATGTGATGATCGTTGACCGTTCGCCCTGGTTTATCGATTATCAGGGTGGCAGAAAAGGGCCGCTGGCCTACGATATTGCTTCCCTGCTTTTTGATGCCAAGGCCAACATCCCTATGGCACAGAGGCAGGAGTTGCTTGAATTTTACATGGATCAGCTGGAAAAGAAAATAAAGGTTGACAGGGATGCCTTCAGGCGCAGTTTTTACGACTTTGTGATGATGCGCATCCTGCAGGCATTGGGTTCCTATGGTTTTCGTGGTGGTGTTGAGAAAAAAACCTTATTTCTGCAAAGCGTGCCCTATGCCCTGAAAAATCTTGGCTGGCTTGCTGAACAGGGCTACCTGCCTGCGAATATCCCTCACCTTACAGGCCTGATCCGCAAGATATCTGAAATAGCGCCGGCCGAAATACTGCCACCACCCCCCGAAGGTCTCACCGTGAGAGTATGCAGCTTCTCTTATAAAAGCGGCATACCAGCCGATCAAAGCGGCAACGGTGGTGGATTTGTGTTCGACTGCCGCGCATTACCCAACCCCGGCCGGGAAGATGCGTTCAAAACACTAACCGGCAAAGACAAAGAGGTGATCAACTACCTTGAAGCGGATGAAAAAGTTAAAAAATTCATCGATGCTTCTGCGGGATTGATTAAACCAGCAGTTGAGAATTACCTCGAACGCGATTTCAACAGCCTGGTGGTTTGTTTTGGATGCACCGGCGGACAACACAGGTCTGTGTATTGCGCTGAAAAGCTGGCCCACACCCTGAAGGAGACCTTTAATGTAAATATTGAACTTCAGCATTTCGAAGAAAACAACTGGCCAGCGTTGAAAAGCTCGAAGCTGGAAGCTGGAGGTTAGAAGTTGGAGGTTAGAAGTTGGAGGTTAGAAGTTAGAAGTTAGAAGTTAGAAGTTAGAAGTTAGAAGTTAGAAGTTGGATAGATAAACCATTAACCTTGAACTCCGAACTCCGGATTCTTAACTCTGAACCATTAACCAGAAACCAGAAACCAGAAACCAGAAACCATGAACCCTTAACCAATGAAGGCACTGATCTTTGCGGCGGGTCTTGGCACCAGGCTAAGGCCACTTACCGATAAGCTTCCCAAGGCACTGGTACCAGTAGCAGGGAAGCCGATGCTGCAGTGGGTAACAGAAAAGTTCATTGCCAGCGGGGTGACCGATATCGTTGTCAACGTGCACCATCATCCGGATATGCTCATTGATTTCATCAACAATTTCAATTACCCCGGAATACAATTTCATATTTCAGATGAAAGGGATCAACTGCTTGACACGGGCGGCGGACTCAAGAAGGCCGAAGTTTATCTGAATGGCCCTGATCCGTTCATTGTCCATAATGCAGATGTGCTCAGCAATATCGATCTGAGGGTCATGCTCGACTATCACAAACGTAAGAAACCGCTTGTCACACTTGCCGTTTCAGCCCGTAAAACATCCCGGCATTTCCTGTGGGCCGGCTGTCGTCTGGCCGGTTGGGAAAACAAAATCTCATGTGAAAAGATCCTATGCCAGCCTAATGAAAAAATTATATTGAGGCCATTGGCTTTTAGTGGAATACATGTCCTGGATCCCAAAATATTTTCCCTGATCAACGAAACAGGCAGCTTCCCCATAAAAGATTTGTACTTGCGTTTGGCAGCATCGCATCACATTGCAGCATACGAGCATGATCCACGCCATTGGTTCGATATCGGCAGCCCGGAAAAACTAGAAAACGCAGAAAGGATGATTTCGACAAACTACCGTAATGACAAGGCTTGACCTGTCTCCCCAATGGCTTGACCTGTTGCACCAGAATGTGACCTTTAAAAACATAAACACATGAAACACCCATGCCAAAGCTTTTGACACACAGGGGGATGATTATGCAAACCCGAGGTTGGAAGTTAGAGG
>SKOK01000240.1 GCA_007120085.1 Bacteroidales bacterium
AATCCGTTGCATAAAAGATTAGACCAATATCTGCTTCTGTCATCTTTCATCAATTCGGACGCTTTATGTCAATTGTTTAAAAAGGAACATATAACGAACACGAAAACATAATCAGATGAACCGAGCACTTGCGAGCTCGGCGAAGCCAAACACCCATGTTGAAGTTTTTGACACACAGGGGGATGATTATTCAGGCTGGATGGTGGAAGATAGAGGTTGGAAGTTAGAGGTTGGGAAAAGAAAATCTAACATCCAACTTCTAATATCTAACATCCATTCGCCATCTTAGGAATAAATACAAACCACAGACATACAACCACTTACGCAAATATAAACATATGAAAAACCTATTTGTAAAACTATGTCCTTTTTTATTGTTTTTGGCAGTTACTT
This sequence comes from Bacteroidales bacterium, assembly GCA_007120085.1. Lineage (GTDB taxonomy): Bacteria > Bacteroidota > Bacteroidia > Bacteroidales > UBA7960 > PUPG01. Next base: position 394 of record SKOK01000240.1, read on the forward strand.
CTATTGTTAACGCCCAGCAAGGAAATGTGTCGTCCGGTGGCAGCATTTCAGGAGCAGGAGGCAGCATGAGCTTTTCCGTTGGACAAACCGACTACCTGCATTATACCTCTGAAGAGGGAAGCATCAGCTTCGGAATACAACAAGCCTGGGATGCAAGCCCCGAAAGTGAACCTCCTCCCTTTCTAGATGTGCCCGAAACCACCATCGGTGACGGCGAAAACCTGTGCTTCAATGCCACAGGCACTGTGATCCTTGGAGGCAGTGGTAAAGAATTTATTGTAGAAGAAGGCGGCCATGCCGACATCATTGCGGGAGAAAGAATACTGCTAAAACACGGCACCAGGGTTAAAGCCGGAGGCAGTTTACACGCCAGGATATCCAATGACTGGTGCTACCCTGATAACGAACTTAAAAGGCAGCCCCTGGCAGTTATTGCTGACGAGACCATCACTGTTAAAACATTCCCCGTATCAATGCCCAATGACAAACAGGAAAACACTTTGTCTTTCAGAGTGTATCCCAATCCCGGGAATGGTTTATTCACAATTGAGTTTCGGGGAGCAGATACAGATATTCCAAAAACGATCATGGTATATTCTTTAATGGGAGAGCTAATTGCCAGAATTGACAACCAAACCGGACACTCCATAACCATAGACATTATGGATACCAAACCGGGGATTTACCCGGTAATGGTGATATACGACAATGTGATTGCAACTGAAAAGCTTATTAAACACTAAAAATTTCGACATTTCTTGAGATAAATGCCAATTTTAACTACATTTTTTACAATGAAAATGACATGATTCTTTATGGAGTTGGCTCTCTCGGAATATACTATTCCAGCGTTAAATTTACCTTTTTTGGAGAAACCATAAGCGAGTCTGATAGCGAGCTGGGTTTATATAGGAGGCCACATACTCATTTCCCTGCAGCGCTAATAAAAAGACCAGGTAGTTTCTTGCCGGGATTTAGATTCGCCCATATGCGGACTAACTCACAAGAAACGCGATATACGCAACATACATCACGACAAAAACACCCCCATGCCAACGACGGAGTGTTCGCTGACCTGACATGATCAGAAATACCCAAAGCAGCAGCATGGAGAGAATACCGACCACTACGTCAAAGTTTAACACCTGGTTAAAAGGCAAAGGCTTGATGACAGCACTCGTGCCCATCACAAAAAAAATATTGAACACATTGGAGCCAAGCACATTGCCTATCACAATGTCGGCATTCCTTTTTAAAGCCGCGGCAATGCAGGTTGCAAGCTCCGGAAGGGATGTGCCGAAAGCAACAATGGTGAGGCTGATCACTGATTCACTCATCCCAAGCAATGCAGCTATTTCAACAGCGCCATCTACAATCCACCGGCCGCCGGCCACGAGGGCAACTAAGCCTGCAAAAACCATTAATAAGGACTTCAAAAATGGAAACTCCTTGATGACAGCATCATCTGACGTACCTTTTGTCCTGGAAATGCCAAATGCATAGATCATGAAGAGAATAAAAAATGCGATGAGCACAAACCCGTTTATGCGGCTAACGGTCAATTGATCGCTCTTGACAATGAACAGATCATTGGCCAAAATACCAAACAGCAATGCGCCCACAACAGCAAAAGGGACTTCTTTATGGAAAGTGTTTTTATTAACCGCCAGGGGAAAGATCAGCGCCGAAACACCCAGAATAAGGAAAATATTGGCAATGTTGCTGCCCAGAATATTTCCCAGGGCAACGTCTGCAGTATTCTTAAAGCTTGCAACCAGGTTTACGACCAGCTCTGGTGCAGAGGTACCAAGAGCCACGATCGTCATGCCGATCACCACATTGGAAATATTGTGGCGCTTTGCTATGGAGGCTGCTCCATCCACCAGCCAGTTCGCACCATAAACCAACAGCAGAAATCCAATTACAAAAAGTAAATATACCATAGCCATCAGCTAATTAGCACTATTGCATTGGTTTATAGTGTTACAATTGTTTTTGTAACCTGCTCATTTGCACATCTGCAAATATATCAATTAAGCGCTATATGCCTCAACCTCCCGGCTGACCTTCTTTACAAGCCCTTGCAGCACGGTACCTGGGCCGACTTCAACAAAGGTTTTGGCGCCATCACTGATCATGTTTTGTGAGATCTGTGTCCAACGGACGGGCGAAGTAAGCTGTGCAACCAGGTTTTCCTTGATTGTGACCGGATCGGTGTATGGCTTTCCGTCCACGTTTTGATAAACCGGGCAAATCGGCGCACTAAAAGCTGTCTGGTGAATGGCCTCAGCCAATTCCACCCTGGCGGGTTCCATGAGCGGAGAGTGGAAAGCGCCACCTACTTTGAGCGGCAAAGCGCGCTTAGCACCTGCTTCCTTCAGTTTCTCACAGGCCACGTCAATTCCCTTGATGCTACCAGAAATCACCAACTGCCCGGGACTGTTGTAATTTGCAGGCACCACAATGTCAAAAATGCCGGCACAAACATTTTCAACCACTTCATCATCGAGGCCGATGATGGCAGCCATTGTAGAAGGTTCTTTCTCACAGGCTTTTTGCATAGCGCCTGCCCTTTTAGACACCAACACCAGTCCGTCTTCAAACGACAAGGCGCGTGCTGCAACCAGGGCAGAAAACTCTCCCAGGCTATGGCCGGCAACCATATCAGGTTTAAAATCAGCACCGAGGCTATGAGCCAATATCACCGAGTGAAGAAAAATGGCTGGCTGTGTAACCTTCGTTTGCCTCAAATCCTCATCAGTGCCATTAAACATCAGGTCTGTAATACGAAAGCCAAGTATCTCATTGGCCTTCTCAAACATCTCACGGGCTTCTGCATTGCTGTCATACAGCTCTTTGCCCATACCGATAAACTGTGCCCCTTGTCCGGGGAAAATGTATGCTCTCATACTCTATTAAAATTTCTGGTTTCTAGTTACTGGTTAAAATTAATTCTTTCAGAATAATCATTTGTGCACCGTTTCTTCAACAATGGACAGCAAATATAGTGCTTTTTTGATTGTTGAGAGTAGGTCATAAATACTCAACACAAAGAAACGTGACCAGTTAGTAATTGCTGGTTTCTAATTTCTAATTTCTAATTAGAAGTTGGAATTAAGGAGTTAGAGTGGTTTCAAACCAAAAACCAGTAATTAGTTTCTAATTTCTAATTATCATCGAACGGCAATTAGTAACCAGAAATTAGTAACTATAAACTATGAACCATGAACCGTCCTAGTGGAGATCTGAACTGATGAGATGCATAAATTCGGCGCGGGTTTTTTCGGTAAGAAAAGCACCGGTAAAATCACTTGTTGTAGTAACAGAGTTTTGTTTTTGGATGCCGCGCATCATCATACAAAAGTGGTGAGCTTCAATAACAACAGCAACACCAAGCGGTTTTAGGGTATCCTGGATGCACTCCTTGATCTGGGTAGTAAGGCGCTCCTGAACCTGGAGCCTGCGGGCGTAGGCATCTACAACACGGGGGATTTTACTCAAACCTACAATGTACTTATTGGGGATGTAGGCCACATGCGCCTTCCCAACAAAGGGCAGCATATGATGTTCACACATCGAATAGATCTCAATGTTCTTAACAATGACCATTTGTCTGTAATCCTCCTTGAACATGGCCGACTTAAGTATTTCGGCGGCATTCAGATCGTAGCCATGGGTCAAAAACTGCATTGCTTTCGCAACACGTTCCGGCGTTTTTTCGAGGCCCTCCCGCGAAGGGTCCTCCCCTACCAGGCTCAATACATGCTTATAATGAGAAGCCAGCTCGTTAATTTTCTTCGGATTATACTGATCTATCTTTTCGTAATCATCCATTTTGTTCTCGATGACCATGTCGCGGTTGATTTCTGAAGCCATTGCTTATTGTTTAATTGTTGAATTGTTGAATCGTTGAATCGTTGAATCGATCGGAAATTGAGTTTATAGCTTTTTTAAAACGAAAGGGAAATTTCAGCTAATTTTGTCATTTTAGTCATTGCAGGAAAGTGAATTAATAAATATAATCTAACCTTCACTTTCCAAAATACTCCACAAAGTTTTTTTCTGTTTCAACTACTTTCACGCAATAAAGCCTTGCATTCATATCCATGATGGGACCTTCGATCTGCTCCCAGATGCCGATGGCCAGGTTCTCCGTGCTGGCAAGTTTGCCCTGCATGAAATCGACTTCTGTGTTGATATTTTTATGATCCAGCTTTTCAAGCACAAAAGTACCAATTATTTTACTTAATGCTTTAAGATTCAGAACAAAACCTGTTTCAGGACTAACATCCCCTTCCACTGTCACGTAAAGGGTATAATTGTGGCCATGCCAGTTGGGGTTTGAACACTTGCCAAAAACCTCCAGGTTTTTCTGATCATCCCAATCAGGTCTGAATAGCCTGTGTGCCGCATTGAATGTTTCTCGCCGGGTAATTCGCATAAAAGAAAAAATTTATATGTCCAAATATACAGGAAAATGTCCTAACTCACCTAAAAAACGTTTATTGTTTTTGTTTTGTTTAATTGAAGCGGGAAATAAGTTAAACATTTTTTTGTGAGGTCATTTTAACAAAGCCTGTTTTAACTCATTTAGTGATTGGAGTACTCAAAGAACATCAAAAAAATGCTTAAACTTGCAACAAATTTCAGGAATGCCAACTTTTGCAACTACTTTCAAAACATTGCTCCTCCACGCATGGTTAGGCTTTCGCCGATCACACCATTTCGAGCGTAGTCTGGGTACAAAAATCCTTATTGCCTTTGTAGGTTTTACAATGCTTTGGTACCTCTTTTATGCCGCAATGATGCTCCCCAGGTTGCTTGAACTGCTTTTTCCCGGGAAAACCCCCGTTGATGCTTTCTTTTCATTGCTCCTTTACATTTATGCCGGTGATCTGGCACTTCGATATTTCATGCAAAAAGTGCCACGGCAACAGGTGCAGGCCTACCTTCATCTGCCAGTGAAGCGCAGCCACCTGACAAGCCTCATGATGTTGCGTTCATGGGCAAGCATTTACAACTTTTACTTGTTGGCGCTGCTCATACCTTTCTTTTTTCGCACGCTCTACATCGATGGTGAAATAAATGCCTTCTGGTATGCAACGACCGGCTGCTTTCTTTTGGGAGGCATCAACAATGCCATCATTATGTGGCTAAAAACAAAGCAGTTAAAAGGAATGGATATTGTTGTGATTGTCTTGATAGCTGCCTTGATCGCAACAAGTGCGCTGTTGTTTCGTGAGCAGGTCCATTCCTTTTCAGAAATGATAGGGCAAGCCTTTATTCAAGGAAATGCTTTGGCTTTTGCATTGCCTCTCGTCTTTATCGGTGGACTGCAAACACAAACAGCTAAAGGTCTTTCTCAATCGTTATATGCTTTACACCCAAATGCGCCGATCAGACAAAACCAGGGAACAAGCCGCATTGAAAAACTGTTTCACAACTTTCCGGCATACGGGCCTTACTGGGAGCTTGAGTGGAAACTCCTCAACCGGAACAAACGTGCCTCCCGGGGGTTCAGGCAGTGGCCGGTGACCATCTTGCTCATCCCCCTGATGATGTATTCAGGGCGCGAGGAAGTAATTAATTCTTATATGATCCTTTTTCTGATGTTTTCCGGGAGTTATGGCTTTTTTCACCTGCAATATGTTTATTCCTGGGAAAGCCGGTTCTTCGACTTCATTGCCTCCAG
>SKOK01000200.1 GCA_007120085.1 Bacteroidales bacterium
AGCGTCCCCTCCTTTCTGATCAGGTTCTCGGCAATCTTGAACACTACGCCGTCATCCAATGTGTGTATCACATAGGCATGGCGGTTTTGTATGAGATGCCAGTTCTGTAAAAATTCACAGGTAACCCAGGCACCTTCAGGTATGGGCAACATGCTGTCGCCAGAGACCTGGAAGCTCCGGTATTTCTTTTGTTTTGACAGGAAGGGCATCTGGAACGTGGGCAGCACCCTGATATACTCAGGATCGGCAAAACCAGTGCGGTAGCCAGCCTTAGCCTTTTCCGATACCATTTCAATGTTTTCGTCATTGTCGCGATCCACCGTGGTGGCGAGCACCCGCAATTTGCTGCCTGTCAGGAATACGTCGTAGCCGCGCTCAAGTTGCGACAACTGACTCTCGGCCAAAGTGCCGAGGTCTGTTTTTACCAGGGTGTCAATGGAGACGTTAAAGTAGCGCGAGAATGCTGACAGGCTCTCTAGCCCAGGCTGAGCAACGCCATTCTCATAGCCACTCAGCGTTGATCGCTTCATCTCCAGGGCAAACGCAACGTCGTCCTGGGTGCGCCCACGGCGTTTACGCAATAATTTGATGTTTCTTCCAAAATAATTCATAGCACATAAGGTTACGGGTTCATGGTTACGGGTTCGGAGTTGCTGGTTTCTAATTGCTGGTTTCTAATTGCTGGTTCATGGTTACGGTTACTGGTTATTGGTTATTGGCGATGCCACGACTGTATTGGCCGGGCTTGACCGGCCATCAATCTAACCAGCAGGTTGCTGTAGGGACGACACTGGGGTCGTCCGCACAAGCGTCGGGCAACACCAGGGTTCATGGTTCACTGCCTCTTGTCATTCCGAGTTCCCATCCCCCGCGAAAGGGCGGTTACCGCAATGCGGGGATGACATCTGGTCGCAGGCGTGCATTACCAATCCTGGGCCGAGGGAAACCACGGAGTGGTTTAATGTAGGCCAAGATTTTTATCCCCCTTTTTTATCATTTAGTAAAGAACAATAAACCAATGTTTTACACATACTGTCATTAGTAGCGTCAGCAAAAATCTCTCTGCCCAAACAGATCCTTCACTTCGCTATGCTTCGTTCAGGATGACAAGGATGCCTGACGTATCATTCCGAGTATCAAGCCCCCGCAAAAAGGCGGTGGCCAAAATGCGGTAATGACAATTAAACGATTAAACAATTCACAAATCTTCGTGGTGGTAAAACAATTTTGATTATATTATAAGCATATTTTTGATCATTTTTTAATCAAAGATACGTCTTTTTTTATAAAAGACAAGCAACAGGCAACTTTTTTTTAAAAAAATGGGACAACAAGGGCGAAGCATTGTGCATTTGGATCAGGACACATTTTTTGTGTCGGTAGAGCGGTTGCGCGACAGCCGCCTGCTGGGACGGCCGGTGATCATTGGAGGAACCGGCGACCGGGGCGTGGTGGCGAGCTGCAGCTATGAGGCCAGGCAATTTGGAATTCACTCGGCCATGCCCATGAAGCTGGCACGGCAACTTTGCGCCGATGCCACCTGCATCCGCGGCGATATGGAGCTGTACAGCAAATACTCACGGCTGGTTACCGAAATTATCGCCGACAAGGCACCAATGTTTGAGAAAGCCTCCATTGATGAGCATTACATCGACATCACCGGCATGGATCGCTTTTTTGGCTGCCGGCAATGGGCCTCAGAGCTGCGCCAAAGCATCATTAAGGAAACGGGGCTGCCCATCTCAATGGGGTTGTCACTCAACAAAACCGTATCAAAGATCGCCACCGGTGAAGCAAAGCCTAACGGGCAGTTACAGGTTGAACCATCCTTTACCAGTGATTTCCTTGACCCCCTGTCCATCCGCAAAATACCGATGATAGGCTCAAAAACCTACCACAGCCTTCGCAACATGGGCATTGCCACCATCCGCACACTGCGACAGATCCCCAGGGAGATGCTGCAACAGATGATGGGCAAAAACGGACTGGTGATATGGCAGCGAGCCAACGGCATCGACAACTCACCCGTACAGTCGTGGAGCGAAAGAAAATCGATCAGCAGTGAAACAACACTGGACAACGATACCATCGACATGCACTATATCAACACCTTGCTGATCAAACAGTGTGAAGAACTGGCCTATAAGCTCAGACGCAAAGAGCAACTCGCAGGCTGCATCAGCGTCAAAATACGCTACGCCAATTTCGACACCCACAGCATGCAGCAAAGCCTGCCCTACACATCCTTCGACCACGTGCTCATCCCCACCTGCAAGGAGCTTTTCAGGCGTCTATACACCCGCCGTATGCGCATCCGCCTGGTGGGCGTGCAACTCAGCCGCCTCATCCGCGGCAGGCAACAACTCAATATGTTTGAAGACACCCCCGAAATGGCCAGGCTATACCAGGCCGTGGACAGGATGCGGGGGAAGTATGGCGCAAATGTAATTAGCAGAGCGATATAAAAATATGAAAATATGAAAATATGAAAATGAAATCGGGGTCCCTATCCATTGCCGTCTGCTTTAGCTGACAGGAACAGAGCTTTAATACTCCCCGGGGGCTTTTGCCCCATTTAAAAAGGCCTGGCCAACAGATTTTATGGGACTAAAGTCCCCCTGAGATTCTAACACTTCCTGCCCGTTGACTGAAGTCAACGGCAATGGATACAGACCAGTAATCAGCAACCATGAACCAGCAACCATGAACCCCTAACCATGAACCTCAACTGCCATACATATTACAGCCTGCGCTACGGCACATTGTCGCCGGAGCAGCTGGTGGAGCTTGCGGTGAAGCACGGAATCAGGCAGATGGCACTCACCGACATCAACAACAGCACGGCCATGCCAGAGTTTGTGAGACGCTGCCGGCAGGCAGGCATTGCCCCGGCAGCAGGAATTGAGTTCAAAAGAGGCAACAAAACATTGTATATCGCCCTGGCACGCAACAATGAAGGTTTCCGCCGCATCAATGCTTTTCTTAGCAAGCATAACATTGAAAAAACGCAACTTCCGGTGCGTTTCCCGGTATGTGAACATACTTTTGCCATATACCCTTTTAGCAATGTTATGAGCCACAAGCAGGACAGCAGCGCATCCGGCGGCATCACACAAAATGAAACATCAGAAGAGGGCACACAATCAAAAGAAAAAGGCCAGCCACCGCCCGGTAAGTCAGGCCGGGAAACATGTATCCATGATTCGCCGCCGGGCTCCTGGCACCCGCACGAATGCATTGGCATCCGGGCCACCGAACTGCACCGCCTGCACACTTCGCCCCTGCGCAACGCCCCCGGCAGACTGATAGCATTGCAGCCCGTCACCTTTGCACAGGCATCTGACTACCAGCTACATCTGCACCTGCGGGCCATACAGCACAACATCCTGCTCAGCCAGTTAACCTCCACGCTGAGTGCACAACCTGACGAAATGATACTGTCGCCTGCTGAGATGCAGACACGCTATGCCAGTTTCCCGCACATCATCCATAATGCAGAAAAACTCCTGGAGCAGTGCAGCATCGACTTCGACACGCCCATCCTGAAAAACAAGAAAAGCTTTACCGGTTACCCGGCTGATGACCGTGCCCTGCTCACCAAGCTTGCAATGGACGGCCTCGAATACCGCTACGGCAGGCACGACAAAGAGGCGCTGCGGCGCGTGCTGCACGAATTGGAGATCATCGACAAGCTGGGTTTTTCCGCATATTTCCTGATCACCTGGGACATCATCCGTTACTCCATGTCGCGCAGCTTTTACCACGTAGGCCGCGGCAGCGGCGCCAACAGCATCGTAGCCTACTGCCTGCGCATCACCGACGTGGATCCCATTGAGCTCGACCTCTACTTCGAACGCTTCATCAACCCGAAACGCTCAAGTCCGCCCGACTTTGACATTGACTACTCGTGGCGCGACCGGGACGAGGTGCTCGACTACATTTTCAAACGCTACGGTCATAACCACACTGCCCTGCTGGGCACCATCAGCACCTTTCGCGACCGTTCCACGCTGCGCGAGCTGGCCAAGGTGTACGGACTTCCAAAATCCGAAATTGATGAGCTGGTATCTGCCCGCACAGCATCTTATCCGTCCGGAAGCCTCAACACGCGCATCCTTGAAGTGGCAAAGCAGCTGGCCGATTTCCCCAACCTGCGCAGCATACACGCCGGCGGTGTGCTGGTGTCAGAAAAACCCATCTGCTGCTACTCGGCGCTCGATCTGCCTCCCAAAGGGCTGCCCACCGTACAGTGGGACATGTACGTAGCCGAAGAGCTGGGCTTCGAAAAGATAGACATCCTGAGCCAGCGCGGCATCGGTCATATCAACGACAGCGTAGCGCTCATCAAGCAAAACAGGGGAGTAAGCATTGATGCACACAGGGTGGAGATGTTTAAAAAGGACGAAAAGGTGAAAGCCCTGCTGCAGTCAGGCGAGACCACCGGCTGTTTCTATGTGGAAAGTCCGGCGATGCGCAGCCTCCTGAAGAAGCTTCGTTGCGACAACTACATCAGCCTGGTGGCCGCCAGCTCCATCATCAGGCCGGGTGTGGCCCGCTCAGGGATGATGCGCACATACATCGAACGCTTTCATGACCCAGAGGGCTTTCAATATCTGCATCCTGTAATGGAAGATCAGCTAAGTGAGACCTATGGCGTAATGGTGTACCAGGAGGATGTGATCAAGGTGTGTCATCACTTTGCCGGGCTTGATCTGGCCGATGCCGACGTGCTGCGCCGTGCGATGAGCGGCAAGTACCGCTCAAAGAAGGAAATGCAGCGCATCGTAGAACGCTTTTTTGATAATTGCCGTGCCAAGGGACATCCGGAAAACCTCATCCGCGAGGTGTGGCGCCAAATAGAGTCATTTGCCGGCTACTCTTTCTCAAAGGCCCACTCCGCATCTTTTGCCGTCGAAAGCTACCAGAGTTTATACCTGAAAGCCCATTATCCGCTCGAATTTCTCACGGCAGTAATCAACAATTACGGCGGATTTTACCGCGCTGACACCTACCTGAACGAAGCCCGCCGCTATGGTGCCAGCATCGAACTGCCTTGCGTGAATCACAGCAATTATGCAACCACCATCAGGGGGAAAAGCATATACATAGGGTTCATCCACATCCAAAATCTGGAATACAAAACAGCTCAGCAGAGCATTGCCGCCCGCAATACTGCCGGGCCGTATCTTGGCCTTGAAGACTTTGCCCAGCGTACCAGTACAGGGCTTGAGCAATTGCTTCTGCTCATCCGCATCAATGCTTTTCGTTTTACGGGCACCCAAAAGGCAAAACTGATGTGGGAGGCGCACCTCTTGTGCGGGGAAAAACAACACACTGCCCCCCTGCTCTTTGCCCCGCAGAAAAAACAATTTCAGCTTCCTGAGCCGGAGATCGACCACATACAGGATGCCTACGACGAGCTGGAGCTGCTCGGGTTTACGGTATCCGTCAGCCCGTTTGATATGGTCAGAACCAGTTTCCGGGGAGATATAATGGCCAGGGGAATGCTACCCAATGCTGGCCGGAAGGTGCGCATGCTGGGGTGGCTGGTAAATGTCAAATATGTGCGTACTGTCAGGAAAGAACTGATGCACTTTGGATGCTTCCTGGATGCAGAAGGGATGTTTTTTGACACCGTGCACTTCCCTGATTGTGTAAAAAAATGGCCTTTCAGGGGCAACGGTATTTATTTGCTTGAGGGAAAGCTTACGGAAGAATTTGATTTTCCGTCCCTGAGTGTGGAAAAAATGGCACGGGTCAGCATGAAGGCTGACCCGCGGGAATCATAATTCAGTAAAAATGCATTGTTTATGCCTGACCGGCAGGCCCACCGAGATTCATTGGCAGGCTGGGTCCTTCCACCTCCTTGATAGGGCCGTGGATAGACTCAAACTTGGCAATGTTGTCCTGCAAGGCCTTCATCAGCCGCTTGGCGTGCTGGGGCGTAAGGATCACTCGTGATTTCACCTTTGCCTTTGGAACACCAGGCATCAGCCTGACAAAGTCAATAACAAATTCGGTGTTGGAGTGGGTGATGATGGCAAGGTTCGAATATGTGCCGCCTGCTACATCTTCGCCCAATTCAATGTTTATCTTTTTTTCTGGATTTCCTTTTGGATTGTTCATTATTATGTTTTTTATATGCTTAAATCAGTTTTTTTGCAGTGCCAACTCACCAGGAACCATTATTTACAGCTCATAGTCAGCTTCTTCCGATATCTCTGCCTTTTGCTTGGACTCCATTAGAAGTTTATACTCTTCCATTGAACCTACGATGATATTGTCATATTCACGCAAGCCGGTTCCTGCCGGTATGAGGTGTCCAACGATCACATTCTCCTTCAGGCCTTTCAGTTTGTCGGTCTTGGCATTGACAGCGGCATCCGTAAGCACCTTGGTTGTCTCCTGGAAGGAAGCAGCAGATATGAAGCTCTGGGTTTGCAGGGATGCCTTGGTGATGCCCTGCAGCTGCTGTCTTGCCGTAGCTCCGTTGGCATCACGAGCTACAACCAGCTTTTTATCCTTGCGTTTGAGCAGTGAGTTCTCATCACGCAGTTTACGTGCATTGATGATCTGACCGGGCCTGAGGGCCGAGTCACCGGGATCCTCAACCACCTTCTTGCCAAACAGGCTGTCGTTCTCTTCCATAAACTCGATCTTGTTCACAATCTCGTTTTCAAGGAAGCGGGTATCGCCCGGATCTTCTATGGTCACCTTGCGCATCATCTGTCTTACGATGATCTCAAAGTGCTTGTCGTTGATCTTCACACCCTGCATCCGGTAAACCTCCTGCACTTCATTCACGATGTACTCCTGTACAGCGGTAGGTCCTTTAATTGCAAGGATATCTGCAGGTGTTATTGGTCCGTCGGATAGTGGTGTACCGGCCTTTACGAAGTCGTTCTCCTGGGCAAGTATCTGTTTGGTGAGCGGCACCAGGTAACGCTTCTCATCGCCTGTTTTTGAGGTGATGATCACTTCCCTGTTACCGCGTTTGATCTTCTTACCGAAAGAAACAACACCGTCAATTTCGGAAACAACAGCCGGATCAGACGGGTTACGCGCTTCAAAAAGCTCGGTGATACGCGGCAAACCACCGGTGATGTCACCCGACTTACCAATTGCCCTGGGGATTTTGGCCAATACGGTACCAGGCTTGATTTCTTTGTTATCGTTGATGACAACGTGAGCACCCACCGGCATATCATATACCCGCAAAACCTCACCATCGCTATTGACAATGCTGACTGACGGGTTACGTGTTTTGTCCTTTGAGTCAATGATGACTTTCTCAAAATAACCAGTTTGCTCATCGGAGTCAGTACGATAAGTCGTACCTTCGATCATGTTGTTATATACAACCTTACCGGTTGTGTCCGACATGATTACGGCATTGTAGGGATCCCATTCACAGATCAGCTCACCTCCCTGCACTTCATCTCCGTGCTTATAATAAAGGTTAGCACCATAGGGAATATTCTGGCTAGTAAGCACCATCTGTGTGTTCTTGTCAATAATGCGCATCTCTGCCGAGCGGCCTATCACCACCTGGTACTCCCTTCCTTCGTCATTGATGAAAGGCACTGAACGCAGCTCATCAATTTCAAGAAAACCGGAATACTTGGCATTCAGTTTTGAAGCTGTGGCAATGTTGGAGGCAATACCACCAACGTGGAACGTACGCAGCGTAAGCTGTGTTCCGGGTTCACCGATCGACTGGGCTGCAACCACTCCAACTGCTTCGCCTTTCTGCACCATGCGGCCGGTGGCCAAGTTGCGGCCATAACACTTGGCGCAAACGCCAACCTTTGATTCACAAGTCAATACCGATCGTATTTCAACGGCTTCGATGGGTGACTCTTCGATGAGCTCACAAATCTCCTCGGTAAGTTCGCCACCTGCTTTTACAATAAGGTCACCCGTAGTGGGGTGAAAGATGTCGTGCAGCGTATTTCTTCCGAGAATGCGATCATAGAGTGTTTCAACTGTTTCTTCGTTGTTTTTGAGTGCTGTGGCTGTAAGCCCGCGCAGTGTTCCGCAGTCTCTTTCAGTAACAATCACATCCTGGGCAACATCTACCAGCCGGCGTGTCAGGTAACCTGCGTCAGCCGTCTTAAGTGCCGTATCCGCCAGACCTTTACGTGCACCGTGGGTAGAAATAAAGTACTCCAGTACCGACAGACCTTCTTTAAAGTTTGAAAGAATCGGGTTTTCAATGATCTCACCGCCTTTGGCACCTGATTTTTGTGGTTTGGCCATCAGACCACGCATTCCGGAAAGCTGGCGAATCTGCTCCTTAGAGCCCCTCGCACCAGAATCAAGCATCATGTAAACAGGATTAAATCCCTGGTTGTCTGCGGTTGTCCTATCTATCAACACCTTTGTAAGCTTGGCGTTGGTATGTGTCCAGATGTCGATGATCTGGTTGTAACGCTCATTGTTGGTAATGAAACCCATGCTGTAGTTGCCACGCACCTCTTCTACCTGCTCGTCAGCCTGGTTGATAAGGATTTGCTTCTCTTCGGGCACGATGATATCACCAAGGTTGAACGACAAACCACCTCTGAATGCCATGGTGAATCCAAGGTCTTTGATATCGTCAAGGAATTTGGATGTGCGCGAAATTCCAGTTTCCTTCATGATGCCACCAATGACATCACGCAAGGCTTTTTTGGTAAGCAGGATATTCACAAAACCATAGTTATCAGGAATTACCTGGTTAAAGAGCACACGCCCTACTGTGGTTTCGATCACCTTGCTCACCAGTTCATTCTTCTCCTTTACCTGCACCCTTACTTTGATGATGGCGTGCAAATCAGCAACTCCTTCATTGTGGGCAATGATAACCTCCTCTGGTCCATAGAAAGTCAGGCCTTCCCCTTTGACCGGATGTTCCGGTGTGTTTTGGCGCGCTTTGGTCATATAATAAAGACCAAGTACCATGTCCTGCGAGGGCACGGCGATCGGGGCACCATTGGCAGGGTTTAATATATTGTGTGATGCCAGCATCAGCAACTGGGCCTCCAATATGGCGGCATTACCCAGCGGCAGGTGGACGGCCATCTGGTCACCATCGAAGTCGGCGTTAAAAGCGGTACATACAAGGGGGTGAAGCTGAATGGCCTTCCCCTCAATAAGTTTCGGCTGGAATGACTGGATACCAAGCCTGTGAAGAGTAGGTGCACGGTTTAGCAGCACCGGATGTCCCTTTAGTACATTTTCCAGGATATCCCATACAACGGGATCCTTGCGGTCAACAATCTTTTTGGCAGATTTTACCGTTTTCACAATGCCCCTTTCGAGCATCTTGCGGATAATAAAAGGCTTGAAAAGCTCCGACGCCATTTCTTTCGGGATGCCGCATTCGTGCAGCTGCAATTCAGGACCAACGACGATAACTGAACGTGCTGAATAGTCAACACGTTTTCCAAGCAGGTTCTGACGGAAGCGCCCCTGTTTTCCTTTAAGGCTATCGGACAGCGACTTAAGAGGCCTGTTGGATTCAGTTTTTACTGCATTCGTTTTCCTTGAGTTGTCAAAGAGTGAGTCAACGGCTTCTTGTAGCATACGTTTCTCATTGCGAAGGATTACGTCGGGAGCCTTGATCTCTATCAGTCTTTTCAGGCGGTTGTTACGAATGATCACCCTGCGGTAAAGGTCGTTCAGGTCGCTGGTAGCAAACCGGCCACCGTCAAGTGGCACGAGTGGGCGAAGCTCCGGAGGGATCACTGGCACAACGTCAACAATCATCCATTCGGGCTTATTTTCCATCGTGTTTTGCGCTTCACGAAATGCCTCAACCACCTGCAAGCGCTTTAAAGCATCTGCCTTGCGCTGCTGTGATGTCTCCGTGTTGGCCTTGTGCCTCAGATCATACGACAACTGGTCAAGGTCGAGGTTGATCAGAAGCTCTTTAAGGGCATCGGCACCCATCTTTGCAATGAACTTATTGGGGTCATCATCCTCAAGCATCTGATTCTCAATCGGAATAGATTCCAGGGCAGCAAAATACTCCTCTTCTGTAAGGAAGTCCATGAAGTTCAGCTCATCCGCCTTAACGCCCGGTTTGATCACCACATAGCGCTCATAATAAATGATCTGGTCGAGCTTCTTGGATGGCAATCCAAGTAAATAGCCGATCTTGTTTGGAAGGGTTCGGAAAAACCAGATGTGCGCAACCGGTACAACCAGCCTGATGTGCCCCATCCGTTCTCTTCGAACTTTTTTCTCAGTAACCTCTACACCGCAGCGGTCACAAACAATTCCCTTATACCTGATGCGCTTGTATTTTCCGCAATGGCATTCCCAATCCTTGACAGGGCCAAAGATCCTTTCACAAAACAATCCATCCCGTTCGGGCTTGTAAGTACGATAATTAATGGTTTCCGGCTTAAGCACCTCTCCGTGCGACCTTTCCAGGACAGATTCCGGGGAAGCCAGGCCTATGGTAATGCTGGAGAAATTGCTTTTGACGTTTGATTCTTTTCTGAAAGCCATATGTTTATGTTGTTAAAAACAAATGTAAAATATTGATGGGTAACCTCAGACGACGCAATAACTCTATTGCTAATCAAACCTGATGTTCAGTCCTAACCCCCTGAGTTCGTGTACCAGTACATTGAATGATTCAGGTACGCCGGGGATGGGCATATTTTCACCTTTCACCAGGGATTCATAAGTCTTCGCGCGGCCTATGACGTCATCTGACTTAACGGTAAGGATTTCCTGGAGCACATTGGCGGCGCCAAATGCTTCCAGTGCCCATACCTCCATCTCGCCAAAACGCTGGCCACCAAACTGTGCCTTACCGCCCAGGGGCTGCTGCGTAATGAGTGAGTATGGTCCGATGGAACGCGCGTGCATCTTATCGTCAACCATGTGTCCCAGCTTGAGCATATAGATCACACCCACTGTTGCCGGCTGGTCAAAACGTTCGCCGGTGCCACCATCATAAAGGTAAACCTTTCCGTTTTCGGGCAGGTTTGCCTCACGAAGATATCCGTTTATCTCGTCAACATGAGCACCATCAAAGATTGGACTTGCGAAAGTAAGACCCAGTTTCTGTCCGGCCCATCCCAGAACAGTCTCGTAAATCTGTCCGAGGTTCATACGCGAGGGCACGCCAAGTGGGTTCAGCACAATGTCAACAGGTGAACCATCCTCCAGGAATGGCATGTCTTCCTGCCTTACGATCTTCGCCACAATACCTTTGTTACCATGACGTCCGGCCATCTTGTCACCTACTTTCAGCTTGCGCTTTTTCGCAAGATAGACCTTGGCCAGCTGTACAATACCGGCTGGCAGCTCATCACCGACAGTGGCTGTAAACTTCTTGCGGTTGTGAGTACCCAGCAGGTCTTTGTGCTGAATGGAATAGTTGTGAAGCAACTCCTTGATCAGCTGATTCTTTTTCTTGTCGGTGGTCCAGTTATTCGGATTGATGATTGAATAATCGAGGCCATGCAGTATCTTCTGGGTGTATTTTGTACCCTTGGGAACAACTGTTTCCTTAAGGCTGTTGCTAACGCCCTGCGACGTTTTGCCTGAGACAAGCACAATCAACTTGTCAACCAGTTTTGACCGGAGCTCTTCTGCTTTTTTCCTGAACTCAGTATCCAGCTTCTCGATGTAAGCCTTTTCCTTGTTCTTAGCCTTGCGGTCTTTGATAAAACGGGAAAAAAGTTTTTTATCAATGATCACGCCTTTTGTGGCTGGAGGCGCTTTCAGCGATGCATCTTTTACATCGCCAGCCTTGTCACCAAAAATGGCACGCAATAGTTTCTCTTCAGGTGTCGGATCTGTTTCGCCTTTTGGTGTGATTTTTCCTATCAGGATATCACCTTCATTGACTTCTGCGCCAATTCTTATGAGGCCATACTCATCAAGGTCTTTGATGGCATCAGCACTCACGTTTGGTATATCACTGGTAAGCTCTTCGGCACCACGCTTTGTGTCGCGCACATCGAGTGAAAACTCTTCGATATGAATGGAAGTAAAAATGTCGTCGCGCACGATTTTCTCTGACACGACGATGGCATCTTCAAAGTTATAGCCTTTCCAAGGCATGAATGCCACCTTGAGGTTACGGCCCAGCGCCAGCTCACCGTCTTTTGTCGCATAACCTTCGCACAGCAATTGCCCTTTGGTTACTTTCTGGCCCTTGCTTACGATGGGTTTGAGGTTCAGGCAGGTGTTCTGGTTGGTTTTGCTGAACTTAATAAGTTTGTAGGTACGTACATCATCTTCAAAGCTTACAAGCCTCTCTTCTTCATTACGTACATAGCGGATCACAATTTCATTGGCATCAACATACTCTACTGTCCCATTGCCTTCAGCGTGCAACAATACACGCGAATCATTGGCAACACGTTTTTCGAGACCGGTTCCAACAATGGGCTTCTCAGGATTGATAAGAGGTACAGCCTGTCGCATCATGTTTGAGCCCATCAACGCCCTGTTGGCATCATCGTGCTCAAGGAATGGGATCAGCGATGCGGCAATGGATGCAATCTGGTTTGGACCAACATCCATCAGATTGATCTTTTCAGGCTCAACAATCGGATAATCAGCCTGGTACCTCACCTTAAGCCTTTCTTCCTGGAAGCTGCCATCCGTGTTTAACGGCACATTTGCCTGGCTGATGATCTCTGTTTCCTCCTCTTCAGCAGAAAGGTAAAGTGGTGATTTGTCGAAGCGCACCTTGCCGTTATCAACTTTAAAGTAGGGTGTCTCAATGAATCCGAGTTCATTTACCTTGGCAAAAACGCAGAGTGATGAGATAAGACCGATGTTCGGACCTTCGGGTGTTTCAATGGTACAAAGTCGTCCGTAGTGTGTAAAGTGCACGTCGCGCACCTCGAAACCGGCACGCTCGCGGCTCAAACCACCAGGCCCGAGTGCTGACATCCTGCGTTTGTGTGTAAGTTCAGCCAGGGGATTGGTCTGATCCATAAACTGAGACAGCTGGTTGGTGCCAAAGAATGAATTAATAACCGAAGAGAGGGTTTTGGCATTGATGAGGTCTGTGGGTGCAAACACTTCGTTATCGCGCACATTCATTCTTTCGCGGATGGTGCGTGCCATGCGGGCCAACCCTACGCCAAACTGGGTATAAAGCTGCTCACCAACAGTTCGCACACGGCGATTGCTGAGGTGGTCAATGTCATCGACATCGGCTTTTGCGTTGACCAGTTCGATAAGATGCTTTACGATCCGGATGATATCTTCGCGTGTTAAAACCTTCACATCCATTGGGGTGTCAAGGTTGAGCTTGCGGTTGATCCGGTAACGGCCAACATCTCCAAGATCATAGCGCTTATCTGAGAAGAAAAGCTTTTCTATCATGGAGCGGGCTGTTTCATCATCGGGCGGATCAGCATTCCGCAGAAGGCGATAGATGAACTCTACGGCTTCTTTTTCTGAGTTGGTAGTGTCTTTCTGGAGTGTGTTGTAAACGAGGACGAAGTCATTTACGTTGACCCCTTCTTTGTGAAGAATGATGTTTTTTACGCCGGCATCGATGATCTGATCGACATGTTCGTTTTCAAGAACCGTTTCGCGGTCAATGATCACCTCGGTACGTTCGATGGATACGACCTCTCCGGTGTCTTCATCGACAAAATCTTCGACCCATGACCGGAGGACACGGGCAGCGAGTTTACGACCGACATATTTCTTCAAACCTGTTTTGGTAACTTTTATTTCATCGGCCAATCCAAAGATCTCGAGAATGTCCTTATCCGTTTCAAAACCTATGGCACGAAGCAATGTGGTTACCGGCAACTTCTTTTTGCGATCGATGTATGCATACATGACGCTGTTGATGTCGGTTGCAAATTCTATCCACGAGCCTTTGAAAGGAATGATCCTCGCGCTGTAAAGCTGTGTGCCATTGGCGTGAACGCTTGTTCCGAAGAAAACACCGGGCGACCGGTGAAGCTGTGAAACAACAACCCTTTCGGCGCCATTGATAAGAAATGTTCCGCGGGGTGTCATATAGGGGATCATCCCGAGATAAACATCTTGTATGATGGTTTCAAAATCTTCGTGCTCAGGGTCGGTGCAATACAGCTTTAGCTTTGCCTTGAGGGGCACGCTGTATGTAAGCCCGCGCTCGATACATTCAGGTATGGAGTACTTGGGCGGGTCAATAAAATAATCCAGGAACTCAAGCACGAAGTTGTTCCTGGCATCTGATATGGGGAAATTTTCGCTGAACACCTTAAACAAGCCTTCATTTTTCCTGTTTTCAGGCGTGGTTTCTAGCTGGAAAAAGTCCTGGAAGGACTTTATCTGTATTTCGAGAAAATCAGGATAGTCGAAGTGCTTTGTAACTGTGCTGAAGCTAATCCTCTCTGCGGTGTTTTGTTTTGTTACCAAGGTTCGAAGGTTTGAAGTTACTAAAAAGAAAAAACAAAATAACCGGCAATAAAGACCAGACTTCCACATCGAATAAATTATTCGGCAGAAGTCTGTTCTTTAGTGCTTTGTGCAATCAGGTTTACTTTACCTCAACCTCTGCGCCGGCTTCTTCGAGTTGTTTTTTCAGCGATTCGGCTTCATCTTTGGTAACTCCTTCCTTAATCGCTTTGGGCGCTGCATCAACCAGTTCCTTTGATTCTTTCAGGCCGAGGCTTGTAAGTTCTTTAACGAGTTTAACGACGGCCAGTTTCGATGGGCCGGCGGCTTTCAGGATGACATCAAACTGTGTTTGCTCTTCAGCTGCCTCACCACCGGCGTCACCGGCTGCGGCTGCTACGGCTACGGGAGCTGCGGCTGCTGGTTCAATACCATACTCTTCTTTCAAAATAGTTGCCAACTCATTAACCTCTTTCACTGTAAGGTTAACCAATTGTTCTGCAAAAGCTTTTAAATCTGCCATTTTTTTATTGTTTTAATTGGGTTTTACTTTTTTAATTGTTCTGAATAGTTAGCTTTCATCTCTTTCGGAAAGCGTTTTTACCACGCCGGCAATTGTATTGCCACCCGATTGCAGGGCAGAAATAACATTCTGGGCGGGTGATTGCAGTAGTCCGATAAGGTCACCGATAAGTTCTTCCCTGGATTTGATCTGAGTAAGTGCCTCGAGCTGGTCGTCACCAATAAAAACAGCCTGATCAATATAGGCAGCTTTAAGACTTGGTTTAGCCTGTTTCTTGCGAAACTCCTTGATAAGCTTGGCCGGAACATTACCTGTATCAGATAACATCACCGAAGTTGGGCCAACCAGTGCTTCATAAAGGGATTCAAAATTTTTCTCGCTCTTCTCCATTGCTTTCCTGAGCAAGGTATTTTTCACCACCTGCATGGAAACCTGGCGTCTGAAGCACAACCTTCTTAAGTTGTTGATGGTTTCAACATTCAAACCAGAAGTATCGGTCAGATAAATGACATCGCTGTTTTTCAGTTTTTCTGATAGCGATTCAATGATCTGATATTTTTCTTCTTTTCTCATAAATCGTAACTCTTTAAAAGCCCTGGGCTTTTCGTTTATAAAGTTGCTGATTTGGTTTCAACCTGAACACCCGGGCTCATTGTGCTTGACATGTAAATGCTTCTTACATAAGTACCCTTGGCGGCTGCAGGTTTTAAACGCATAATGGTCTGGATGAGTTCTTTGGCATTCTCTACAATCTTTTGGTTATCAAAAGATACCTTTCCAATTGCAGCATGAATGATACCAAATTTATCCACCTTGAAATCTATCTTACCGGCTTTGATGTCTTTAACGGCTTTACCGATGTCCATCGTAACAGTGCCGGCTTTGGGGTTGGGCATGAGCCCGCGGGGACCAAGGATTCGTCCGAGGGCACCAACTTTGGGCATCACGTTGGGCGTGGTAATCACCACATCCACGTCGGTCCAACCACCTTTGATCTTCTCAACATATTCGTCCAGGCCAACGTAATCAGCTCCGGCTTCTTTCGCTTCGTCTTCCTTATCAGGACCGCAAAGCGCCAGTACCCTTACAGTTTTACCTGTACCATGCGGCAATGTCACCACCCCCCTTACCATCTGATTGGCTTTACGGGGGTCAACACCAAGGCGGATGTCCAGGTCAACGGAGGCATCAAACTTGGTATAGGATATTTTTTTGACGACATCGGCGGCTTCAGGTAAAGTGTAAACAGCATTCCGGTCAAACTTTGCCAAAGCTTCTTTTTGATTTTTCGTTATTTTCGCCATTTTTTGATTGCGTTAAGCTTTAATAAAACAAGCCTTGCCTTGTGCGTTATACACTGGCAGGGCGTTCCCCTTTGATACGTATTCCCATGCTGCGCGCCGTTCCGGCCACCATATTCATGGCAGACTCAACGGTAAAGCAGTTCAGGTCAGGCATCTTCTCTTCAGCGATCACCCGTACCTTGTCCCACGTAATGGTAGCAACCTTTGCCCTGTTGGGTTCGGCTGAGCCTGATTTTAGCTTGGCAGCTTCAAGAAGCTGCACGGCAACAGGCGGGGTTTTAATAATGAAATTAAAGGACTTATCCTTGAACACGGTGATGATGACGGGGATCACTTTCCCTGCCTTATCCTGTGTACGGGCATTGAACTGCTTACAAAACTCCATGATGTTTACCCCTTTGGCACCCAATGCGGGACCAACGGGCGGAGAAGGGTTTGCAGCACCGCCTTTAATTTGCAGTTTGATTATTCCACTAACTTCTTTTGCCATTGTTAATTGTTTTTCAAATAAGGGGATCAGAATTTTTCAGCAAGTCAAGAAAAAATCCGGGATCAGGGTTTTGCAATTTTGCATCAGCCTGCCGGATCACTCTTTTTCCACTTGCATAAAACTTAATTCCAAAGGTGTTTTGCGACCAAAGATTTTAACCATCACTTTCAACTTCTTCTTTTCTTCATTGATCTCTTCAATAACACCTGAGAAACTGTTGAACGGACCGTCCGTAACTTTTACGGTCTCCCCAACGATGTAGGGGACGTTTAACTCTTCTTCTTTGCCTGACAGTTCGTCAACTTTTCCGAGAATTCGTTGCACTTCTGCAGGGCGGAGGGGTACTGGTTCACCACCAGAGCCTAAAAAATTCAGTACACCCGGCACATTCCTGATGATATGAGGAATCTCTCCCGTTAAAACAGCTTCAATCAAGACATATCCGGGGAAGAAGTTGCGCTCTGCGCTGATCTTCTTTCCTTTACGAACCTGATAAACCTTTTCTGTAGGGATAAGTACCTGTGAAACATAGTCTTCTAATCCCAGCCTGGCGATCTCGTTCTCGATGTATTGCTTAACCTTCTTCTCACCGCCACTGACTGCCCTGACTACATACCACTTTTTTACTTGTTCGCTCATACCAATGTACGAAGTCTTAACTCCGGATTATCGTTTTTACCAGCCCTGAAAATTGCATCTTTATCAGTACACTTCCGGGGTGGGGCAAAAACCGGAATGTTTACAAAAAGAGAGAGTAAAACTGATCAAGAATGGAGCTAAAGGAGATATCCATCAAATAAACGACTAACGCGATTATCAGGGAAGCAATAGATACAACCACCGCACTGTTTTGCAGGTCGCTCCAAGAGGGCCATGATACCTTATGAATTAACTCATCATAAGATTCCATGATATAGGCTCTGACTTTCTTCATAACAGGATTATTCTAAGTATTTTGCACGGGTGGAAGGAATCGAACCCTCAACCAACGGTTTTGGAGACCGCTACTCTACCAATTGAGCTACACCCGTGTGCAACACTGATGGTGGCATCCATACGCATGCCACCATCAGCATTTTGGTTTGAATATTAATTATTATTCAACAATTTCAGTTACCTGACCTGCGCCAACTGTACGGCCACCTTCGCGAATCGCAAAGCGGAGACCTTTGTTCATGGCTACATCAGCGATCAGTTCCACATTGATGGTGAGGTTGTCACCAGGCATAACCATTTCGCGTCCTTCCGGAAGCATGATCTCGCCGGTTACGTCAGTTGTGCGGAAGAAGAACTGCGGGCGATATTTGTTGCCAAACGGCGTGTGGCGTCCACCTTCTTCTTTTTTCAGAACATAAACCTCTGCTTTGAACTTTCTGTGTGGCTTCACGGAGCCTGGCTTACAAATTACCATACCACGGGTGATGGCATCCTTGTCAATACCACGAAGGAGCAAACCTGTGTTGTCGCCGGCTTCACCACGGTCAAGGATCTTGCGGAACATCTCCACACCTGTTACCACTGATTTCAGCTTTTCAGCACCCATACCGATGATGTCAACGGGGTCACCACTGTTGATGACGCCTGTTTCAATACGTCCGGTGGCTACAGTACCACGACCAGTGATTGAGAATACATCTTCAACGGGCATCAGGAAATCCTTGTCCACGTCGCGCTCTGGCAATGGAATCCATGTGTCAACAGCTTCCATCAGCTTCACGATGGACTCAACGCCTGAGGCTTCACCGTTGAGGCCTGCAAGTGCAGAGCCCTGGATAACGGGAATGTTGTCACCGTCAAACTCATAAAATGAGAGCAGTTCACGGATTTCCATCTCAACCAGTTCGAGGAGCTCTTCATCGTCAACGAGGTCAACCTTGTTCATGAAAACTACAAGCTGTGGTACACCAACCTGGCGTGCCAAAAGAATATGCTCACGGGTTTGTGGCATTGGACCATCTGTTGCTGCAACAACGAGGATCGCACCGTCCATCTGGGCGGCACCAGTTACCATGTTCTTAACGTAGTCAGCGTGACCCGGACAGTCAACGTGTGCATAGTGTCTTGTTTCAGTCTGATACTCTACGTGTGCTGTATTAATGGTAATCCCTCTTTCCTTTTCTTCGGGGGCATTGTCGATAGAGTCAAATGACCTTACTTCCGACCAGCCTTTTTCAGCCAATACTTGTGTTATCGCAGCGGTGAGCGTGGTTTTTCCATGGTCAACGTGTCCGATGGTACCTACGTTCACATGCGGCTTGGTACGTTGAAATTTTTCTTTTGCCATTTTAATTGGTGTTTAGGTTTAATTATAAATAGTGATTCAACAATCTGATTAATTTCATCTCTGAGCCGATGACGGGAATTGAACCCGTGGCCTCTTCCTTACCAAGGAAACGCTCTACCC
>SKOK01000039.1 GCA_007120085.1 Bacteroidales bacterium
AATGCCTCTGTTATGGAAGTATCGTCAAGATCCATGACTACCTGGTGGGTCACGTGCTGGTTGATGACAGTGGCCTGTCCTGATGCATCAAAAAAGCCGTCTTTCATCACCACATAATTATATGTGCCGGGAAGCAGCTCTTCGAATACGTAATCGCCAGCCTCATAATCCACACCTTGAAACACAATGATGGCATCAAAAATGGGTTGCATGTCATTGTTTCTGATGTCGAAGGTCAGTGTATATCTGGAAAGCTCAAAATGCGCTACGAGGTCTCTGTCCATGAGGGCTTCGAAAGAATAGATGATGCCTGCATCTGCAATGCTTTCGCCATTTTCGGTCCATTCTGCAAACTCGTATCCGTTGGCAGGTATGGCTGTGAGTGTAACCATAGAGCCGTGATCGTATTCACCGGCTCCATCAACGCTTCCGCCAATGGCCGGCATGGCTGTGGCATTGATGATGTATGTGTGTATATCGAAATGTGCAGTCAGATGCGTATCCCCGAATACATCAAAACTGTAATCAGCCTCGTTTGAAACAGTGATTCCTGCTATTGACCAATGTGAGAAATCGTAAAACTCAACAGGATCGGCCATCACGGTCGCTGTTTCTCCATGATAATACTCACCGGCCCCATTCACAATGCCACCTTCACCAGGATTTGCATCCAGTGTCACATTATAGCGCAAATAGTTCATTGTGATGTCAAGGGTTTCGTCGCCATTGATAATTGTTGTACCTGTTGACTGCACCATTCCATACTTTGATGCAACATAATCGTATTGTCCGTCAACAATGGTTATGATGATTTGTCCCTGGTCGTCGCTCATATAGCTGCCAAAACCGGTCACCTTTAAGAGCGCGCCGTCAACTGCTTCTCCAAACTCATCATCAATGAGCACAGTCAGGGTACTGGTAGGCGCATCATCAGGGATCATGCTTATTTGAACGATCAAATCCTGGTCAACAACCATCAGGCTGCCTGATGTGTTGAGGTAGCCTGCCCTGATGATGACATAATCGTAACTGCCTGTCAGCACATCAAAAAAGCTATAATCACCGGCTTCATTGGTTGTGTCGCCAAGGGTTATAGTGGCATCAGCAACCGGATTGCCATTTATGTCATTTACTTCGAAAACAACATCAAACCTGGGTTCTACAACGTGCATACTTACAGGCACGTAAATAACATCACCCGCATTATTTGCCACTGCGATCCGGGCATCGTATGTTCCAAGTTCCTGGCTGGTGGCATCGAAATGAAGGTCTATCAGCTGTTCTTCTTCGGGGTCAACGGTGCCCGATGGTGGATCAAAGCTGAGCCATTCGATCCCCAGGACAGGATCAAGAATTGCCCTGATGTTCCAGTTGAAATTAAGTTGTGAGTTAAGCTCCGTCAATTGAGCCCATTCACCGTTAAAGAACATCCATGCCCCTTTGTCCTGTACCATCGGCCCGGCATCTACAGATGCTGGAAAGCCGCCGGTGGCCTGTATTGCATAACCGAACCAGTATTCTTCGCCTGGAATCATTGAAATTAGTTCTGACATTTCATGTATTGTCCATTGCTCTATGAGCACTTCGCCAGTTACATCTGCTGAGTAGATCTCCTGCGCAGGACCACTCAATGAGCCGCCTTCCCATATTTTCGCCTCTACCTGGGAAAACTGACCGGTTCTGATGTGAAACTTGATTGCGCTGATCTCATACGAGCCGTAATACCCAGCCAGTTCGTCGGCGGTGAACCTTGCTGCAGTTATAAAAGACGCTGCACTGTTGGTGCCGACACCACTGTCGTAACCGGAATCGTGATGCACTTCCACTGATTGATCAGGCTTGCCTCCAGGTTCGGCATGATTTTGGGCTGGCATTGTCTTCGGATCTTGCAATATAGGTCCATTTACCACAAAACCATCATAGGTGATTGGTTCCAGCTGGCTATCTTTGTTTGGTGCAGTAAAGATGCCCTTGTCGAAAACAGGAAGTCCATACAGCGCAAACTCAAGCGGCAAGTCACCGGGATTTCCAATGGTTAGTCCTGTGTTTGAAACAAACCCCTGCATCACTTCCATCTCAATTACTTGCGGATCTAAAACGATCTCCGGGGCGGGAATCCTGTCCATGATGATTTCAACCACTTGTCCGTCTTCAGTAACGCTGATGGTGGTATTGTATGGGAAATAGCCATCCCGCAAAGCAGTTATCTCATAATCTCCTTCATAGAGTATCATTGAAGCCATGCCATTTTCATCAGTTGTTGTTTCCTGATCAGTATATTGTGTGCTGATCAGCACATTATCGAGCCCATGTTCACCATCAGTAACAACGAACTGCACTTCCAATGGTGTATTTTCAATCAGTATCCTGATATCATCTATCAGCCACCAGTAGTCATATTGCCCGATCCACTTGAATTTGAACTTTACATTTGACTCGCCCTGGGCTATTTCGGTAATGTCAAACTGGGAAATGGTAGGATTGGGGCCGCTGAAATCGTTTTGAGGTGCTCCAGACCATTCATATAATAATGTTTGTGTCGAAAAATCGTCAGCGCTGACATATATGTATGTTTCGGCTGAACCAAACGTTCTTGCCAGGTGCTCTAATGACAAAACAATATTTGTGGTAACCTCACTAAAATTGTAAGCGTTTGTGATCAGTTCCACTTCTTCATTGGTTCCTGCTGTGCCATGAGCATCTGAGTCAAGGATCAGGTATCCGTTGCTGGCAGTGCTGGAGTTTAGTTGTCCACCGTATGCACCACCTGTGAGGGTCCATTCCCATCCTGGAAAACCAGTTGGTCCTGATATGACATTGTTTTGCCAACCTGCTGGTATGTTGCCGCCAGCAAAGTCTTCGTGATGCTCTTCATGATATTTGTTTGGATCAGGAAATATGAGATACTCTTTTAGCCAGTCTTCGAAATAACTAACCCGTGCATATGCGCCCGGATACCCCGGGCTCCCGCAACCAACGCCAAAGCTGACAACACCCGCAACGCTATACCAGTCATTGCCATCATCTACCACGAGCGGTCCGCCACTATCACCCTGGCAGGCATCTTTGCCGGTGGCTCCGGCGAGGATCATGTCTGCAGAGATCGACCCTGGCTGGTAGTTGGTGTCGCTTACATCTACGATTGGCACTTCCACTGCCTGTAAATTGTTGGGAGATGGTCCTCCCGAGTACAATGCCCCCCATCCTGAAACCCTGGCCATCGTGCCAGGATCTGTTAAACCCTGGGCTGCCTCTGTCATGCTTACAATATTCACGCTTGCTTTGTTTTCAAGGTCAAGGTCAATGGGTTCTGCAAGACGAACCAGGGCAATATCGAAGCGAAAATCATTGGGATTGGTGCTGTAATCAGGATGCATGATGACCTCGGCAACATTGTAATGACTGCCTTGCGAAGAGTTGTTCATGTGTGTAAAACCTGCCCTTATGCGAAGATGAAAGGGTTCAAGAAACAGGTCGCCACCACTGCCGTCATCAAACACCAGGCAGTGGCTTGCCGTAAGTATCCAATCTTCACTCAATATAGTCCCCCCACAAAAGTGCTGAGCACCATAGGGCGGACGCAATTGCATTGATACCTGCCATGGATAGTCGTGGATGTCCACGTCGTCACCACCAACGATCTTATCATAAGATCCGCGTTGAAACTGCGAAAGGAAGTATTCCATGTTTTCAGGGTTCTTGAAGAATTCCGCAACCGGATCGTCAAAATATTTTTCCTGCTTACTAATTTGAAGGCCGGATGATTGCGAGTCAATAATTTGTGCCTGTCCTGTAAACGCAGATAGAGACAGGATAATACTAAATAATAGAACAATTGTAACGTGTGTGTGTTTCATTCTGGATTTGATTTGTAATTTAAAATAGGGAATTGATTTGATAGGACTAACGAATGCAGTCAGAAAATTGTAATCAGATAGTTTTGGAAAACAAGAAGAAAAGGGGGTATCGATTTTCATCAGGCAAATTTACGAATAAATTCATTGCAGCAATGTCAAATATTGGATAATTCCGGATAATTCACTGGCTCAATTGCTTCAGGGATGTCACGTACGTTGCGTGAATGGTTAAGCTGACGGCTTACTGTATGTGCGCTCAACTTTGTGCTGTCCAGTGGTTTTATAAGTGCCTTAATTTCTTCATTTTTCATCTGGGGGGTTAACCATTCTTTTTCTTTCTCTGGTGGCAAAATTAGCGGCATACGTTTTTTTCGGTTATGTATGACTTCAAGCAGATCATTGGCAGGAGTAGTGATGATGCTGAATGAGTCGATGATCTCACCACTTTCGGGGTTTGTCCATTTGTCATAAATACAACCCAGCGACATCAGACTGCCATCATTTGAATGGATGTAATAGGGGTATTTTGTTCCACGATGCTCGCGCCACTCATAAAAGCCGCTTACTGGCAATATGCAGCGTTTTTGACGTATGCTTCCACGGTAAGACGGTTTATCAAAAACAGTTTCGCCAACGGCATTCAGCGTACCGGTTCTTATTTTTGCTGCTGTTTCCGTTGATTTGGACCAAAAAGGGATCAAACCCCAGCTCGCAAGCGTTAGGCCGGATGCAGTGAAAATGGGCAAGTTGGGATGTGAAAACCCGCTGACGAAATAATAAACAGGAAGCTCTCCTGCATGGTGATGATGAATGTTGCCAGGCTGCCAATCAGGAGGTAGCAGGGATTTATATCTGTTTACAAGTTTGCTGATTTTTTTTTCTAAATATGCGACAGAATAGCACATAAGTCGTTTTAGACAAAGATACTAAAACATATTTTTCCCACCCACCATCCCTCCGGCCCATATACCTCCAGAGTAAATCAATTATTGTGTGGCAAATATATGTAATAATACGGTGGTGTGAAAAAATTTATTTCTAAAAGGCTTTAAAAGATATTTAAGCGGTATTTTGTTTATAAAAACTAGTTGTTGACCTTTTCCGTAAGCGACCTGAAGCCTTTGCCCAGAATCTCAGAAGCTTCAATTACAGTGACAAAAGCGTCGGGATCCACCTGGTTTATGAAATCCTGCAAAATGGCCACTTCACGGCGGGTCACATTTACGAAGATGATCTTTTTTTCATCCTTCTTAAACATTCCCTTGCCTTCAATGAATGTACCTCCCCTGTTGAGGTCCTTGAGAATCTTTTCAGCGATTTCTTCATACCTGTCGGATATGATAAATAATGTCTTCTCGTAAGAAAAGCCTTCCAGTACCACATCAATTACTTTTCCTGTGATAAAAATGATGATGAGTGAATAGAGGGGGATGGTCCAGTCGCCGAAAGCAGCCAGTCCCAGCAATACGATGAGAGCGTCAATGATCATCAGGCTTTGGCCTAAGGGTAAGCGCGTATATTTTGTCAACAGCATGGCAATGATGCTGCTTCCTCCTGATGTGGCTTTGGCTTTGAATATCAGGCCAAGGCCTAATCCAATAAGGACACCACCAAAAATACTGGCAAGAAGTGGTTCTATGCCCTCCAGCGGTTCATTCCCTGTGAGAAAAGCTAAGCCGTCAATAAAGCCAGAGGCCAGGAAAAAGCCGACAACTGTTTTGACACCAAAGCGCGGCCCCAGGTACTTAACACCAATGATCATCAGCGGGATGTTTAAAGCCAGACCTGTCAAACCTACCGGAAAGCCAAGCAAATGATATAAAATAATGCCAATTCCATAAACCCCGCCCGGCACAAATTTATAAGGGCTGACAAAAAGCACATAACCGGCGGCCATGATGAATGCACCTGTTATGATCAACCCATATGATACAAACCAGCTGCGTGAAAAAATTTTTTCTTTGCTAATGAAAGTCATTTCAGAAAAATTAGATTAATTTCGTGAGGTTTTTTAGCGCGCAAAGATAATTCATTTTTTAATGGGAAAACAAGCTTTGAAAAAGCATTTTAGGGCATTGATTTCTGTCTATGACAAGGAGGGAATCGAGCCACTGGTTGAGCTGTTCCATTCACTTGGTATTGAGATTATTTCGACAGGCGGAACTATGGAGTATATCAAAGGGTTGGGGGTTCCGGTAAAGTCGGTAGAGGAACGAACCGGATACCCTTCGATCTTGGGTGGCCGTGTAAAAAGCCTGCATCCGCTGATTTTTGGCGGCATATTGTGTCGTCCCGGTCTGGAGAAAGATGATAAGGATATGCAATATTATGATATTGAAGGTATTGATATTGTGGTTGTTGACCTTTATCCTTTTGAGGCTGCGATAGACAGTGGAGCGGCACACAATGATCTTATTGAACAAATCGACATCGGTGGGATTTCTCTAATCCGTGCTGCTGCAAAAAACTTTGAGCACGTCCTCGTTGTACCTTCAGCCAAACATTTCAACGAGGCCATATCCATTTTGCAACACCGGCAAGGTTTTACTTCCCTGTCTGACAGGCGGGAGATGGCTGCTGCTGCTTTTCACATCAGTTCTCATTATGACACTGCCATTTTTAATTATCTCAATAGTGGTGAAATAAAAGTCTTTAAGGAGAGCATTGGTGAAGCACATATCTTGCGCTATGGAGAGAACCCTCACCAGCAGGGACGTTTTTACGGCCGGCTGGATAAGGTGTTTGAAAAGCTTAGCGGAAAACCGGTATCTTACAACAACTTGCTCGACATTGATGCCGCCATTACGCTAATGGCTGAATTTTCAGCACCCACATTTGCCATCATAAAGCACTCAAATGTGTGTGGCATTGCCTCGCGTGACAGCATTGGGGATGCCTGGGAAGAAGCCCACGCGGGTGACCCGGTTTCAGCATTTGGTGGCGTACTCATTGCCAATCGCCATATAGGATCAGAAGTGGCTTCACTTGTAAATGAATTGTTTTTTGAAATCCTCATTGCACCTTCGTTTGATGAGGATAGCATAAATTTGCTTAGTTCAAAGAAAAATCGTATATTGCTAAAGTCTAAATCATTCCTGATGCCGGATGAAACTTACCGAAGCGTGCTGAACGGAGTCTTGTGGCAAACCTCAGATCATAAAAACAGCATCCCTGAGCAATGGCAGATACAAACAAGACGAAAGCCTACGCCCGATGAAGAAAAGGACCTTGTTTTTGCCAACAGCGTGGTGAAGCACTTAAAATCCAATGCCATTGCACTGGTGAAGGACTTGATGCTGATTGGGGCAGGAATGGGGCAGACATCAAGGGTTGATGCACTGAGGCAAGCCATATCAAAAGCGCAGGTGCAGGGTCATTCGCTTGATGGTGCCGTGATGGCATCAGATGCATTTTTCCCCTTTGCTGATAGTGTCGAAATGGCGCACAAGGCGGGAGTCACAGCAGTCATACAACCTGGCGGTTCAGTACGTGACGATGACTCAGTCAGATTTTGTGATGACACCGGGATGGCGATGGCCTTCTCTGGTAACAGGCATTTCAAACATTAGGTCACATCAAATGAGCATACAATGAATATACAAATATAATAAACTGAAATATATTACTTTATGGGATTATTTTCATTTCTGACCAAAGAGATAGCAATTGACCTGGGAACGGCCAATTCCATCATTATACATAACGACAAAGTTGTAGTTGAAGAGCCATCCATTGTGGCCATTAATCGTAAAACCGGTGAATTAATGGCGGTTGGTAAAAAGGCCATGATGATGCATGGTAAGACGCACGATAACATTAAAACGCTCAGGCCATTACGCGATGGGGTTATTGCTGACTTCCAGGCTGCTGAAGCGATGATCAGGGCGATGATTAAAATGACAGAGACTAAAAAACCGCTTTTCCCACCTTCTCTGCGGATGGTGATTTGCATCCCTTCAGGTATAACAGAGGTTGAAGAGCGTGCTGTGCGCGATAGCTGCGAGCAGGCCGGGGCGAAGGATGTACGCTTGATTCATGAACCCATGGCTGCTGCCATAGGAATTGGAATAGATGTGCTGGAACCGGTGGGTAACATGGTCATTGATGTGGGCGGTGGTACCACCGAGATTGCCGTAATCGCCCTCGGAGGCATAGTGTGTAATAAGTCTATTCGCATCGCCGGCGATGATTTCAATACAGATATTATGGAGTTTATGCGCAAGCAGCATAATATTTTGATAGGGGAGCGCACGGCAGAAAAAATCAAAATAGAGGTTGGTTCGGCTTTGGCTGAACTGGAGAATCCACCGCCAGACCTCGCCGTTCATGGCCGCGATATGATGACTGGAGTACCAAAGGAAATATCTGTCTCTTACTCTGAGATAGCACACTGCCTCGACAAGTCGATAACCAAGGTGGAAGCCGCTGTGATGAATGCCTTGGAGATGACACCTCCCGAACTTGCAGCTGATATATATCGCACTGGAATATACCTGGCCGGTGGTGGGTCTCTTCTTCGCGGACTTGATAAAAGGATCGCCAGCAAGACCCGCCTGAAGGTGCATGTGGCCGAAGACCCGCTCAGAGCCGTTGCACGCGGCACAGGCATCGCACTGAAAAACTTTTATAAATTTCCTTTTCTGATCAAATAAAACACCTGGAGCGCAAGTATTTTGGCACTCGGGGGATGATTGTCGATTGTCGTTTTCCGATTGCTGATTTACAGTTACCAATCGAAAACACAAAACCATGACAATGAAAGCTCAAAGCGTTTTCAGCAGTAAAAGGAACGCACTAATTGGACATCTTAAAGCTTTTTATTTGTATGATCATCTCTAAAGCGAAATAAGCAATGCAAAACCTGTTTAAGTTTATACACAGGTACCATTTTTTTTTCCTGTTCCTAGTATTGGCAACAGTTGCACTGGCATTGACAATTTCCAGGCAGCAATACCACCAGAGCTTTTTTCTGCATTCGGCCAACAGGTTTTCCGCAGGTCTGTACGAAACCATGGCCAATATTCGCTCTTATATGTCACTAAAAGAGCAGAACCGTAAGCTGATGGAAGAGTATGCTTCTCTTTTAGGCGATCAAGATGAAAGCCATTTGAATAGAGACACACTGGTACATGAATCGGTCGATGAGAACTGGCAAACGCGTTATACATACATTCACGCAGAGGTAATCAATAACTCTGTAATCCGCCGCAATAACTACATAACCCTGAATAAAGGCTCTTTGCATGGCGTAGAACCCGACATGGGCCTGATAACCACTGAAGGTGTAGCAGGGATTGTGATAAATGTTTCAAGAAACTTTAGTGTGGCTATGTCATTGCTGCATAGCGATATGCTCGTCAGTACAAAGATCAGTAAAAACAATCAGCTGGGCACACTAAGCTGGGATGGAATCAATTACAGGAGAGCCGTCATGACATATATCCCACCACATGTTGAGCTTTCAGAAGGCGATAGTATTGTTACCAGCGGTTTTTCAACGGTTTTTCCTGAGAATGTGTTTATAGGAACCATTAAGGACTGGGGGGTTAGAAGAGGAGATAACTTTATTTCTGCCGGGATTGATCTTGCTCTTGATTTCAATAAGCTTAATTATGTTTACATTGTGCAGAACCTGTTTAAAGATGAACAGGAAGAGCTGGAGTCCTTAACACATACCGAATAACAATGTGATAGCATGCAACGACTTAATCTTAAATATCCGTTCATTTTTATATTATTAGTATTGCTACAAGTGCTGGTATTTAATAATGTATATCTTGGCGGGTACTTGAATCCGCAGATTTACGTGTTTTTCATACTTGTCATGCCTGTTTTCATTACAGGATATATTTTATTGTTGCTGGCTTTTGCTTTGGGACTGGTTATGGATGTTTTCAGTGACTCATTGGCTATTCATACCTTTGCCTGCGTTCTTATGGCTTTTTTCAGACCTGCTGTAATACGTCTGTTTGCAGGAAACCTGGAGCAGGAAACTACAGAATCACCTTCCTTTCGAAGCTTTGGTGCTTTTTCGCTTATCATGTATAGCTTTGTGCTGATTCTTATTCATCATCTTAGTCTTTTTATGATGGAATTATTCAGATTTGATGAGTTTGTTCAGACTTTTAAGCGCACTTTATTAAGCACTAGTTTAACACTTGTGTTTATTATGCTTGCCTTTGCATTGGTTGAACGGTCGTCGGACGGGAAGCGCTATTAAGCTATGCAGCGGGTTAAAAAATCATAAAGTCTTGATTTTTCCTCACTTTTGTACTTAACTTTGACGAACCAAATATATTGGTTTTTTAGGTTATGATCCGATTGTCCCTTTTTGTGTTTGCATTGATGCTGTTGGTGATATCATGCCAATCGCAGAAGCAAGGAAAAGATGCAGACTATTTTATTCTGAGAGGAAAGCTTGAGAATGCTGACCAGTTAGTTCTATTGCTGCAGGAGCTTAAAACAAGGGAACTTACTACCCTTGACAGCCTTTCTACAGACGAAAAAGGCGTGTTTGCCTACAGGGGTAAAACGGAAGAAGCCAGTTTCTTCGTATTGAAGATCGATGAGGCCAACCATATCACCCTGCTTATTGAACCTGGTGAAGAACTTTTTATTTCCGCTGACGCCAGCAATCTGGCCCGCAGCTATGCCGTTGAAGGTTCAGAGGGCTCATCCTTACTGGCAGTCTATTATGCAAAAACAAACCGCAATAATGAGCTGCTTGATTCTCTTGCTGAAATTTATACTGCAAAACGCCATACAGACGAGTTTGCTGAAATTCGTGATGATCTTAAAGCTTCTTACAGGGCATTATTCAGGGATCAGCAGCAATATGTCAAACATTTCATAAAGAAGAACCCCCGCTCACTCGCATCCATCATTGCGCTATATCAATCTTTTGGAAGCAGGTTATTGTTGAACGATGAGGAGCATTTTTCCTATTTTGAGTCTTTATCCAGTTCTTTATTTGATGTTTATCCTACAAATAAGCATGTAATGGATTTAAACCGCCGTGTTAGCCAGCAAAGAAGGGATGACTTACGGAGAAATATGCTTACGGATGATATTGCCTTAGGAAACAAGGCTCCCGAAATTGTTCTTTCCTGCCCTGATGGCAGGAAAATTGCCTTATCAGACCTCAGCGGACATTATGTGCTTATCGACTTCTGGGCCAGCTGGTGTAATCCATGTCGCAAGGCAAACCTTGAGCTTCAAAAGCTTTATGACCAATACAATGAGTATGGTTTTGAGATATACGCGATATCGCTTGATCGTACCCTTGAGCAATGGAAACAAGGTATCGAGGAGGATGGCATCACCTGGACGCAGGTCAGCGATCTCAGGTTGTGGAATTCCCCGGTTGTGAGTCTCTACGGCGTTGAACGGATACCCCTGGCAATACTTATAGACCCGGAAGGTAAAATAATCAATAAAAATATATCTACAGAGGAGCTGGAAGCGTTTCTTGCTGAGAAATTCGGCAGCCATCAATACCATGCTTTACCATAGCTTTTCAACATCATAAGCATCCTCAACCACTTTCTGGTAATGATCTGCCGGCAGATCCCAGCTAATAACCGGTGCCTTTTCATTCAATACTGCAAGCCGCCTGTTTTGGGCATCAAAAATCATGGTGCCGTTGTAACTGTGATGGGGCGGATAATTAATATGCAGAGATATTGCGGGTTCCAACGGTGAAGTGTTCTGAAGTTTGTGGATTACATTGTAAGGCTCATAAATAATCTCCCCAGGTTTGTGAGTCTTGGTGGGATGCAGAAATACCTTTTTCTTGCGGGCAGCATAACCATAAATGGTTTCTGCAAGGATGCCACTTAAGGGCAAAACATAACCCCAGAAATGCTTTTGCTGGTGAATGGGAAGGAAAAACTGCGGAGGCCAAGTAGTCAGGAAAACCTGCATTGGCATGTCTGCCACCTTAATACGGTTATAGACTGATAAATCAATGCCATCAAGATATTTATCATATTCGAGCTCTTTGACAGTAATGCTTGACAGGGCCTTCAAGACCGCTGCGGGGTTGATCTCCTTCTCCTTTATTTGGTCCAATGCTTGTATCAATTTTTCCATCATGTTGTTATTTAGGTTTTTCTGAATGTGAACGTGCCGGTATTGTAGCATAACAGCACCATTTTTGGGAGGATAAATATAATACATTTTGGTGAATCAATCATCCAAATCTGTCTGTTTTCATTGTATCGGTGATTCAGTTGATTGATTCTTCTGCATGTCCGGTTATTTATTTTATTTTTGTCAATGCTTTTGCTATCTTCGTGTTGAAGATTTTTATCTTGATGACAGACCAATGCCAGCAGAAAAAATGGTTTATTTTATATCCGACAGCCACCTCGGCGCGCCTGATGCCGGCAGCAGCCGGTATCGTGAAAACCTGATGCTTGAATGGTTCGACCGTTATGGTCAGCATGCCAAAGCGATTTACCTTTTGGGGGACATATTTGACTTCTGGTTCGAGTACAGGAGTGTTGTTCCTAAAGGCTACGTAAGGCTACTGGGGAAAATTGCTGGCATCACGGATAAGGGAATTCCCGTACACTATTTTACGGGAAACCATGATATGTGGGCCTTTGATTATTTTGAAAAAGAGTTGGGTGTAAAAATGCACAGAAAAGCTGTTTTTGTAAATCTTGAAGGCAAAGAGTTTTGCATAGGCCATGGCGACGGTCTTGGCCCGGGTGATCATGGTTACAAGCTTCTTAAAGCTTTCTTCGCCTGCCGCTTCTGCCAGAAGCTTTTCTCATTTCTCCATCCCGGTTTTGGCATGGGACTGGCAGCATATTTTTCAAAAAAAAGCCGCATTGCTAATCAAAAGAAACCGGAAATTTTCAGGGGCGAAGAGAAAGAAAGCCTGGTTCACTATTGCCGCGATGTTTTACGTGAGCGAAAAATAGATTTTTTTGTCTTTGGACATCGCCACCTGCCCCTGAACATTGAAGTGGCACCCGGCGTTCATTATGTGAACACAGGTGACTGGGTAAATCATTTTACTTTTGCCGAATTTGACGGTGACAAAATTGAATTGAAATCTTTTAAACCTCATTCCGGCTGATGGCTTAAAATTGCAACCACCATTTTTTAAAACTATTACTGCTATGCTGAACGAACAAGACATAAAACAGATTGAAGAGAAAGGGATTACGAGGGAATTATTCCTGGAACAGATCAACCGTTTCAGGCAGGGTTTTCTTCCTTTGAACCTTGACCGCCCGGCCACTGCCGGTGATGGCATCAAAGTTTTTGATGATGATGAGATGAAGGCACTGGTTAATCATTTTGATCAGGCCGGGAATGATTACCGGATGCTTAAGTTTGTGCCCGCCAGCGGGGCTGCCAGCAGGATGTTTAAAGATGTGTTTGTCTGGCGAGACCTGCTCAAGGCCGGTGTAGGTGTAAATGAACTGCTCGCTGATAAGCCCGAAGCTGCAGAATTCTTTGGACGGATGCGTGAAAATGCTTTCTGGGAAGACCTGAAATTGATTATGGACAAAGATGACCTTGACGCCGACCATTTGCTGGATACCAAAAACTATTTACCCTTGCTGGAATATCTGCTATTTGATCCTGGACTCGATTATGCAGACCTGCCCAAAGCATTGATCGCCTTTCACAGCTATGATCACAGTGTGCGAACATCGATGGAGGAACACCTCGTGGAAGCTGCCTTTTACATCCAGGACAAAAGTGGCAAGGTGCGCTTACATTTCACCCTCTCCCCCGAGCACACCAGCGGGTTTGAAACAAAAATGGAAGCCGTAAGAGGAATTTATGAAAACAGGTATTCAGTGAAATACAATGTGGCCTGGTCAGTACAAAAGGCATCAACCGATACCATTGCCGTAGGAAGCGATGACCTCCCTTTTCGAAATAGTGACGGGTCATTGCTGTTCAGGCCGGGTGGCCACGGAGCACTTATCGAGAACCTGCAAGATCTTGGCGATGAGGATATCATCTTTGTCAAAAATATTGATAATGTTGTACCTGACAGACTGAAGGAACAAACGATAACCTGGAAAAAAGTGCTTGGAGGCCTGCTGATCAAGCTTCAAAAAGAAGTATTTTACTTGCTGGATCGGTTGGATCAAGGCAATCTTACGGAAGCAGAATACGATGCAGCTCTAAAGTTCTGTACAGAAGAGCTGCTTATTGACAAAAATGCATTTCCGGATGATGGGCAAGGAAGTAATGTGCTTAAAAAGCTGCTGAACAGACCTTTACGCGTTTGCGGCATGGTTAAAAATGAAGGCGAGCCGGGTGGAGGACCATTTTGGGTGAAAAACAATCAGGGCATCAACTCCCTGCAGATTGTTGAAATGTCGCAAATTAACCTTGATGACCCGGGGCAGGCAGCACACGTAATGAATGCCAGCCACTTCAATCCGGTTGACCTGGTTTGCAGCATCAAAAACCATAAAGGAGAAACACATGACCTCCAGCAATTCATTGATCCGGAAACTGGTTTCATCAGCCATAAATCTAAAGATGGCCGTGAGCTAAAGGCACTCGAGCGACCTGGCCTCTGGAATGGCGCAATGGCGGATTGGAACACCATATTTGTGGAAGTGCCTCTGATTACTTTTAACCCGGTGAAAACCATCAACGACCTGCTGCGCCCGGAACACCAGTAGCGATTGCAGATTGCCAATTAATGATTGGCGCGGAGTTGCATTTGATGACGAATGAAATTTTCAATGTGTTCCACGCTGATATCTTTGGCCAGGATCTTTTTGTCTTTGTCAAGAATGAAGAATTGGGGTATGGCGAAGATATTGTATTTATCCCTGAAGCCAGAGCGGTTTCTGACGTCATTCCCGTGAATCCAGTCCAGTTCGTAACCTGAGATCACATTGAGCCATTTTTGCTGATCCGTTTCCGTGTTAACGGAAAAAACCTTTATCCCTTCACCCTGCAGATTCCTGTATGCTTCTTTGAGCACGGGGGTGGCTTGCCTGCAGAAACCGCATTCGGAATCCCAGAAGTAAACGATCAGGTAATCAGCCTCCACATCATGAAGGACAACTGGGTTGCCCTCGGGGTCATATACCTGGATATCCGGCGCTACCTTTCCAAGCAGCAGCGGCTTCATTTCCATTGCTCGTGTAATGATCCGCTGCAACCGTTCCTCTTCAATCCAGTCCACTTCCCCTGTCATGTAATAGTTTTCAACCATATGAACAAACACGGCATCCATCCCCATCATGGGTGATGACTCCGCATTGTTTGTGATAAACCACACAGTATATTTGAACATCTCCTTGTTTGATCGTGTCATATCAAGAACACGGTCAGCTTCAACAATAATGCTGTCGGGGTGTTGCATCAGCACATTGTTGAAATAGATGCGCAGACGTGAGTGAAATACAGGTGTTTGTAATATTCTGTCATCAGAAAAATCTATATTGTCAAAGAAGTGCTTTTTATAAATCTGATACATCTTCTGCCTGTCGATGGTTCCATCAGGCAGGGTAGGGGGATCAGGCAGTTCTGGGTCTCGCTGCGCACGAATGATCAAGGACAACAAGGCGTCCGGATCATCGCTGATTAGTTCTTCCTGTTTCTGATGTACCTCGTCGTCCATTAAAGCCAGTGCCTGCCTGATCTCAGCCTGCCTTTCGGGTCTGGTTTCTGCATTATTAAGCTCAGTTTCAAGTGCCTGACGCTCCCGCCCCTTTTTGCCCAGAAAACGAATGTATCCGTAGAAAGCATCGTTATCAGGTGAATTCTCAAATGTGGCAGACCCTACAAAATCATCCGGATCAACGCTTACTGTAAAAAACTGGTTACGGTCAATGATAACTTCAAAGTTCCTGTCATCCTCCATTACGATAAGGTACAACCCGGGGGTTAGTCGTTCTGGTCCGGTAAATATGGCTTGCCCTGCTAAATTCACCTGCGCGGTGTCTTTGATATATTGGCGGTTGCCAAAATGGTAAGCCAGGAAATACTCGGAGCTGGACTGGCCTTTGATGTTGACGGTAACCTGATGTCCATCATTGGCAGCAACCAGTCCATAAAAAAGAAAAAAGATTGTTGTGATATAAAAAGGTAAATATCTCATAAGCCAGATTGATTATGATTGGGTCTTTAAAATAATAATATGCTAAATTAGTGATTCTCCTTCATTCTGAAACAAATCGGGGCTGATATCCTCCTTGAAAAGCAAATGATGCACAGCACCCAGTGCGTTAATAAGTGCCGGACCCCATCGCCACCTGAAGAGATCCGTGAGGTTTGCGATGGCATTGTGCCGGGCAGGCTCATTATTTTTCTGGTAGAGCATGATGAAATCTTTCATATCCTGGTAAATGTCGGCCATATTATCTGATAAGCTTGCCTCGACTGAATCATGATTATGATCATGTATGTAATACTGATCGCCCGAACCTAACTTCTCCCTCAACGTTTTGAATATTGTTTCCCACTGCTCTTCTGTAACATAACGTTCATTAAAGGCGTCATCATTTGCCGGCAAGGGATCCATGAGTGAAGCCTTGAGGTAAAGTAAAGGCGCTATTTTCTGAAAATATAGCAGGATGTCCATTGTGTCATAGCTCTCCGCTTTTTCAAAAAACAGGCAATACTCGTTCGCAACTGTGAGCATCTCGAGAGCGGCTTTGGTGTTGTGATCGTTGTTCATAACTTCTTGTTCATTTTGAATAGCATGTAGCGGTTTTGGGCAGATAGTAATGTTGGCACACTGTATAAACAGCAGGCTTTTGTAAAAGTTGTTGCAAAGGTTAATTTTTTTGTTGGATTGAAAAAGAAATTTAGTAATTTTGCCATGCAAAAAGCCCAGGTGGTGAAACTGGTAGACACGCTACTTTGAGGGGGTAGTGGCCTTACGGCTGTGCAAGTTCGAGTCTTGTCCTGGGCACCAAATTGATTATGACCAAAAAAGCATTAAACACAGCTTTTTTGAACAGTTAAGCTCTTACCATTCTTCAGTCGCCCGGATGGCGAAATTGGTAGACGCGCTAGTTTCAGGGACTAGTGTCGGTAACGACGTGAAGGTTCGAGTCCTTTTCCGGGCACTTTAAAAGGGGGTTGCACAATTGCAACCCCCTTTCTTTTATCTTCCTGCTCGATGCCTTTGTTTTGAAATTAATCCAATCATTAATAGGAATGAAAACGCCCGTTGTCTGTCCTTTGCTGTTGGAAAAATATTGTATGTTCATGATATTTGGATGCTTTTAAAAGATACAGGCTTGTTTTAATCAAGAATACAAAATAATTTGGTAAGACCTACCCTCGTGTTTTACAAAAAGTGATTAATTTTACACCTTATCATTTGAGTGCTTAGCCAGATGCAAAGTCTGTCAACCTAATGTAATGACAG
This sequence comes from Bacteroidales bacterium, assembly GCA_007120085.1. Lineage (GTDB taxonomy): Bacteria > Bacteroidota > Bacteroidia > Bacteroidales > UBA7960 > PUPG01. Next base: position 17,230 of record SKOK01000039.1, read on the forward strand.
GGCTTGACCTGTCAAACCTGACCTATCAGGCCTAAATACAAACACACTAAAACCAACCGTATGATGAAGGAAACTGATAAATCCATCCTCGATCGCGCACAGCAATGGCTGGGCGACGCTTTTGACACTGAAACCCGTAAAGAGGTAAAAGACCTGATCGACAACAAGCCGGAAGAACTGGCCGATGCCTTTTACCGTGACCTTGAATTTGGCACGGGTGGCCTGCGAGGCATCATGGGCGTGGGCACCAACAGGATGAACAAATATACTGTTGGCATGGCCACACAGGGACTGGCAAACTACATTTTAAAATCCTTTCCCGGGCTCGACAGGCCCATGGTTGCCATAGCCCACGATTGCCGGAACAACAGTGAATTTTTTACAGACATCACGGCAGAAGTACTCTCAGCAAATGGCATTGGTGTGTATGTGTTTGATGCTTTGCGTCCTACACCTCTTTTGTCATTTGCCGTTCGTGAGCTAAACTGCCAGGCAGGGATCGTCATCACGGCATCGCACAACCCGGTTGAATACAATGGATATAAGGTGTATTGGGATGATGGCGGCCAGCTTGTGCCCCCGCACGATAAAAATGTAATTGCGGAAGTGCAGAAAACAAATGTTGATCAAATCCTTTTCGGAAAGGTTGAGGGCTTAATAACTCAGCTTGACGAGGCTTTTGATGCCATCTATATCAGCAAACTGAAAACCTTGTCGCTGGCACCGGATCTTATTGAAAAACACAGCGATTTGCGCATTGTGTTTACGCCGATTCACGGATCTACCGTTAGGATCGTTCCTGAAGCCTTCAAAGCGTTTGGTTTCAAAAATGTTTTCAATGTGCCGGAGCAGGATGTTGTGGATGGAAACTTCCCGACAGTTGATTCACCAAATCCGGAAGAACCGGCTGCCTTTGCAATGGCGCTTGACAGGGCAAAAGCGGTGGACGCAGACCTGGTGATGGCCACCGACCCCGATGGCGACCGGCTCGGAGTGGCTGTGAAAGACCGCACAGGCGAATATGTGCTGATCAATGGCAACCAGTGTGCCGCCATCCTTACTTATTACGTGCTTGAGCAATGGAAAAAGCAAGGGAAACTCAGGGGTGATGAGTATATTGTAAAGACTGTGGTTACTACGGAGTTGCTCGCTGAAATGGCCGCATCATATGATGTTGAATGCTATAATGTGTTAACCGGTTTCAAGTACATCGCTGAAAAAATGCGGTTGCTGGAAGATGAAAAACGTTTCTTGTGCGGTGGAGAAGAAAGCTATGGTTTTACGGTGGGTGACTATGTGCGCGACAAGGATGCGGTGGTAAGTTGCTGCATGGTGGCTGAAGCTGCTGCCTGGGCTCGCGAACAGGGACTTACCTTGCTTGATCTGCTGGTTAATATTTATCTTGAATATGGTCTGTTCGTGGAAACACTTACTTCCATCACAAAAAAAGGACAGCAGGGAGCTGAAGAGATCAAACTGATGATGGAGAAATACCGCTCAGAGCCTCCTGCAAGCATTGATGGAAAAACCATAGCGCGCATCATTGATTTCCAGGCAAGTATTGACAAAGACCTGTATCTCAATGAAGAGTATCCGGTTGACCTGCCAAAGTCAAATGTCTTGCAATTTGTGCTCGAAGACGGAACGCGCATTACCATGCGGCCATCGGGCACAGAACCTAAGATCAAGTTTTATTTTGGTTGCCGGACAAAGCTTG
>SKOK01000315.1 GCA_007120085.1 Bacteroidales bacterium
TGCTTGACAATGGCTGGGCGGTAACGGCTTTGGGAGGCAGGCGTTCAGGTGAAGGTTTTGTTGATGGTCTTGACTTTGAAGGCTGGTCATATTTCGTTAATATTTCCAAGCGGATCAACCGCAATCACAACCTCTCCCTAACTGCATTTGGTGCACCACAGTGGCATAACCAGCGGTGGCCGCGACAGCGAATTCAGACGTATCGCGACCACCCAAAGGGCATTCGTTACAATCCTTCGATGGGTATTCTTAATGGCGAAAAACTTGCAGCATCTTACAATGAATACCATAAGCCCCAGATTTCTTTGAACCACTATTGGTCTATAACACCAAATACAACGCTTTCAACTGCTGCATATGTATCCATATCTTCTGGTGGCGGAAGACGAACACTGGGTCCTGAAAGCAATTGGTTACAGTATGACAGGGACACCGGTTTGCCTACCGATCAGACAAAGATGACGCCCGATGGTTACCTTGACTTTGATGCTGTGGTTGCTGCGAATGCATTATCTGCAACGGGATCCCGGGCCTTTATTGGCCGGGCAGTCAACGAACACGACTGGTATGGCTTGCTCTCAAATGCCCAGACAGAATATGGTAACTATACCTTTACCGGTGGTCTAGACTTACGCTATTACAGGGGTTACCACTACCAGGATATCACCAACCTGCTGGGCGGCAGCCATTATGAGGACTTCAACAATATTAACAGGCCGAGGTCTGAACGCCTAAAAGAAGGTGACAAGATTGGCTATCATGACCTTGGAGAAGTTGGCTGGGCTGGTTTATTCGGCCAGGCCGAATACACTACCGACCAATATTCGGCATTCTTGTCCGCAACTTTTTCAAACACCAGCTACAGGCGAACCGACTATTTCCTTTATTATGATGATGACTCACCAACACGCCTGGCATTGCAAGAGGAAGCCGACGGTTACCTTAATCAGGCTGAAAGTGCCCTGAACCAGGGCAATGAGGAGGCCTATGAAGAATATATGGGTCTCTATAATGGAATCATGGGGCAACGAGCCATGGCCCCGCAACGAGGAGATTGGATAAATTTCATGGCCTGGAGCCTGAAAGGCGGCGCTAATTATAACTTAACTGACAACCATAACGTTTTTGCCAACATTGGTTATTTTACGCGTGCCCCATTTTTCAGGTTTGCCTATGTAGGATTCACAAATGTAGAAAACATTGGTGTACAGCATGAGAGGGTGTTCTCCAGCGAAATAGGTTATGGTTTACGTACAAGTATCATTGCCGCTAATGTTATCCTGTATCGCACTGAATGGCTTGACAAGGCGCTTGTCAGGAATCTTGGCCAGGGTGTCATTGCTAACATTACCGGTCTGGATGCCTTGCATCAAGGCGTGGAAATTGACTTCACTTTCCGGCCAAACCCGAGAACGGAAATCAAGGGGATGTTTTCAGTTGGTGACTGGAAATGGAAGGATGACCTGATAGCGGAGATTTACGACGAAAGCCAGGTGTTCATTGACAGCATTGAGGTCTATGCCGGTGGCCTGATGGTAGGTAACTCAGCGCAAACGACGGCTGCAATAGGTATTAGCTATGAAGTGCTGCCTAACCTGAGGATCGGCTTGGACGGCAATCATTTTGACCGGCTGTTTGCCAACTTTAATGTAGAAGACAGGGGCGATATCGATACCAGGGGAACGGATGCATGGCAAATGCCATCTTACCAGCTTTTTGACCTTAGCGCACGATATCGATTTAAGATTGCAGGCCTGAATGCAACACTGATTGGAAATATCAACAATATATTCAACACGGAAGCAATCAGGGATGCCACCGATGGCAGGTCATTCGATCATAATACCGCTCTGGTCTTTTATGGCTGGGGCCGGTCCTGGACAACAACGCTCAGGATCAGGTTTTGATCTGCAGCATAATTAATAATATCCCATTTTTAAGAATCATAATGATACAAGGATATGAAGAAAACAAACAGATTACTTTATTTAATCTTTGCGGCAAGCATTTTTCTGATACAGGCTTGTGACCCCAATGCCGACCTGTATGAAAAGATGGATGAAGCAAGGGAACCATACAGGGAAAGTATTGAATACACGCTGGTAGATGGCGATTACAATCGATTTGGCGGTTTTATTGCAGAATACAACGCATTCAATGATACCCTGCCTGCCATGGATCACGTGCCTGACATTCTGGCAAGCAGATTTGTGACACTAAACCTCGGCTCAAGTGCCCTGGTTACCTTCAACCACTTCCTGTTGCAACCTTATTGGTGGGATGCTGGTTTCGGATATCTCCTTACTGAAGAGGACTACTCTTTCATGGGTGTCGCGAACACCTTCACACCAAACAACCCGGCCTATGAAAACATTCCGGATTGGCTGGAAAGGCAGTATCCTGACGCACAGGCAGGTGATATAAAAGATGTCATCTACAACTATACTGATTCCAGTGAAACCTGGCAAAATCAGGACACTTACCAGTTTGATGGCCAATCATGGATGTTAACAGAAACCATGGAACAAATTCCTTACATAGGTTATGAACTAACTGCGGAAGACTATGAGCACTTTGGCGGAAGCATTGCCCAGTTTAACAGCTTCAATGAGGACGATCCTCCTGAGAATTATCTGCCAGTCTTGCTAAGGCACATTTTTCCACTGGCACCCGTTAATGCTGTCCAGGTACTTAAATTCAGGTACTACGATGGCAGTCAAACCAGGAATCGCATCGACAAATATGTTTTCGATGGTATTGTCTGGGAAGCCACGCCCTATGTAGAGGAAAGAACCGAGCAGTACATCTTTGGCGAAGAGGGATGGGCTTTTGATCCAACTGTGATGTTCAGACTCGACAGGGCAGATTACCAGTACCTTGTTGATATCGACCCGGTTGGACAGCAAGAGTTTGCTTACAGTGATTTTGCATACTATTATGGCGCCAGTGCTTTTTATAACAATTTTGACATCAGGATCATCGGGCGAAGGCTGGATAAGCTGGCATCCGGCGAATATGCCGATGCAGCCCTCGGTGAGATCTATGAAAATGAAGGGCCTGAGGCCGTAATGGATGAAATGATCAGGCGTATTATAGAAGAAGGTTTGATTTACCTGCTGCAACACAAGTTTCCGGATGCAAGTCCGCAAGTAGGAGGCATTGACGTGCATTTCTTCGTAGGTTTCCAAACTTTTGCAGATAATTGGGTAAGACGCTATCCTGAAGCTGAATACATCTGCACGGCAGCCGGCGATCCTCCACAGTTTGAACTGGTGAATTTTATCGAAAACACTGAGTAAAAAAATCACTCACAGCTTGAATGGGCTGGATAACACTCATGGCAGAGGGCAAGGATGCAACGCCCTCTGCTTTTTTTTGCTGAAAGCCGCAAATGGTGTGCTAATTGACTTGCTGAACTTTTGGGTGCAATATTTTGTTACATTTGCAAACCAAACTCCAATATTGGGACGATCATTTCATGATGAAAATGCCAAAACTGTTTAATCATTATATTTTTACTTATGAAAACCACTGTATTTAAAGAAAAGCACGAAGAGATGGGCGCCAAAATGGTTCCCTTCGCCGGTTTTTATATGCCGGTACAATTTGAAGGCGTAAACGCTGAGCACGAAACAGTAAGAAACACACTAGGCGTATTTGATGTGTCTCACATGGGAGAATTCTGGGTGGAAGGGCCCAAGGCATTGGAACTGATACAGTGGATAAGCTCCAATGATGCCTCGGTGCTAACCGATGGAAAAGTTCAATACACTTGTTTTCCAAATGATAAAGGTGGCATTGTGGATGATTTCCTGGTTTATCGTTTCAATGATGAAAAATTCCTTCTGGTTGTGAATGCGGCCAATATTGAAAAGGACTGGGAATGGGTCAACAAGCAAAATGAAAAGATTGGTGCGAAATTGACCAACGCCTCTGATGACATCTCACAGCTTGCCGTTCAGGGGCCACTTGCCCTTCAAGCGATGCAAAAGCTAACTGAAGAAGATGTGGAAAAAATGCCGTTTTTCACGTTCAGGGAATTGAAGTTTGCCGGTGTTAGTGATGTCATATTATCAACCACAGGCTATACAGGCTCAGGAGGATGCGAGATTTACTTCAAAAATGAGGATGGCCTGAAGATTTATGAGGCCGTTCTGGAGGCAGGTAAGGAGTTTGGAATCAAGCCCATCGGGCTGGCAGCACGCGATACGCTGCGTCTCGAAGCCGGGCTTTGCCTCTATGGCAACGACATTGATGATACCACCTCCCCCATTGAGGCCGGACTGGGATGGGCCACAAAGTTTACTGATGAAAAAGATTTCGTGAACCGCGAGAACCTTTTGAAACAGAAAACAGAAGGTGTTACGCGCCGTCTTGTTGGTTTTGAAGTGCTGGAACGTGGCATCCCGCGAAAAGGATACAGCATGCTTGATTCTGAAGCAAATGTAATTGGTCACGTCACATCCGGTACGATGTCACCAACGCTTAAAAAACCCATCGGCATGGCCTATGTACAAAAACATTTTGCAAAAGCCGGCGCGGAGGTGTTTGTAGAGATAAGGGGTAAGGCATTTAAAAGCAAGGTTGTCAAGCTTCCATTCTACAAAAAGTCGTAGGTTAGAAAATCGAAATGCTGACACATTAAAACGTAAGCCCGCATTTTATATTGAGCCGACAGGCATCTTAAGAAAGCTGTTATGTATTCGGAAAAAGGTGATCACAGCATTCATGTTTGTTTTTCTCCCCTATCCTGGCCAATATTCAGGCAAGAAAATGCACTGGTTGTCATTACTGACATATTCAGGGCCAGCACGTCAATCTGTGCGGCCTTTCATAACCAGGTTAAAGCCATCATTCCTGTTGAAACCATCAGCGAAAGCGAAGATTATAAGCGCAAAGGGTATATCTGTGCCGGTGAACGCGATGGCAAAACCCTTGCCTGTGCCGATTTTGGCAACTCACCCTACAACTTCCTTGATCCTGCCCTCAAAGGAAAAACCATTGTGATGAACACCACCAATGGCACAAGGGCGATTAAAATGACGGGTGCAGGAAATAATGAAGTTATTATTGGTGCTTTTATAAATTTAGATGCCGTTGTAAAGCATGCGTTGAATAACAATAGAAACGTAATTGTTTTTTGTGCTGGCTGGAAAGACCGTTTTTCAATGGAAGACAGCCTCTTTGCGGGTGCCTTGGTTGCAACCCTGATTGAACGCGGAGCAGGTAAATTCCACACAATTTGTGATTCAGCCATCGCCAGTGCAGAGTTGTGGTCTAATGCGAAAAACGACCTGCAGGGTTTCATCGAGAAAGCAGCCCACCGGCACCGCCTGAAAAAGCTCGGTCTGGATGATGTAATACCTTATTGCCTGGAACTGAATACCACCTCTGTCATCCCGGTTTATCAAAATGAACGTTTGGTGTCATTGCAATAAAGCCCACTACAATAACCCATCGTTATATTTTATATCCAATCTTTCGAACTTCGTTATTTTCAATGGAAGCATTCTTGTCCTGTTCAATCTCCCTCATATATTCCAGCAACAACAGGATTTTATCATCTTGTTCCAGATCTTTCCTTTCAAGCTGCTTTAGTTTTTCCAAAATTTCGTGATGCGTGGAGACAAGGTCCCTGATCTTGGTAAAGATTCTGATGATCAGTATATTCACCATAATAGCCCTGTCACTTTTCAATACGCTGGATAACATAGCAACACCTAGTTCTGTAAAAGCCATAGGAGCATAGCGAACGCCTCCCCAACTTGAGGTGCCAAATTGGCACCTCAAGTTTAACAATTCCTCATCAGACAATTCAAACATAAAATCTTCCGGGAAGCGTAAAATATTACGCCGTACGGCTCTTTTCAAAACCTTTGTCTCTACTTCGTAAAGTTCGGCAAGGTCTCTGTCTATCATAACTTTACTCCCACGAATGACATAA
>SKOK01000252.1 GCA_007120085.1 Bacteroidales bacterium
AAATGTATTGACAAAAGTAAACTTCGACTTTATCGGTGTAAGGAAAAAGTTTTACATTATATCCGGTATCGTGATCTTTGTTGGCCTCGTATCTTTCGCAATACAGGGAGTGAGCTATGGCATCGACTTCAGCGGTGGTCGCTCTTACGTGGTTCGTTTTGATAATGATGTAAACACCGTAGATTTGCGCAATGCGTTGGTTGATGAACTGGAAGAACCGGCAGAGGTGATTACCTTTGGCCCATCCAACCAGGTGCGCATCACCACGAGCTTCATGGTAGCCGATGACTCTGACCTTGCTGATGCGCAAGCCGAACAGAGAATATTTGAAGGTGTCAAAGACTTCTTCAATGAGCCAATCACCTTTGCGGAGTTTATTTCTGATGATGATGATAAGGTGCTCGGAAGGCTGAGCTCCCAAAAAGTCGGTCCGGCCGTAGCTCGTGACATCAAGGTGAATGCAGTGATCAGTGTGGTCATCGCACTCTTGATCATCTTTAGCTACATCGCCGTGCGATTTAAAAAGTGGCAGTTTGGTGTGGGAAGTTTGACAACCCTGTTCCACGACTCCATCATCGTCGTGTCCCTGTACTCCATCTTTTACCAGATCGTGCCGTGGACAATGGAGATTGACCAGGCATTTATTGCCGCCATCCTGACCATCATAGGTTACTCAGTGAACGATACCGTGGTTATTTTTGACAGGATCAGGGAGAATATCGGGCTTTACCCCAAACGTGATCTTAAAACAAATATTAATACAGCACTAAATGCAACCCTGTCGCGTACCTTTAATACATCAGGTACAACAATTGCCGTGCTGATGATCATCTTCCTCTTCGGTGGCGAGGTGATCCGCGGATTCGCGTTTGCACTTATGGTAGGTGTGGCTGTGGGTACTTATTCCTCACTGTTCAATGCCGCGCCGGTTGCCTATGATCTTCTTTCAATGAAGAAAAAGAAGATAAGAAGGTAGATTAACATAATGAAATTCAGATCAATGGGATATTATTAAATAAGTAATATCCCATTGATGATATATATAAACTACAAAGGAGGACCTATTATGCATACGATTATTAAAAAAATTCTTTTTCCGTCGTTGCTGCTTGGCATCGTGGCGGTTATGCTTATTCTGCCAAAGGGTTGCAGTGCACCCGAAACTGCAGAAATTCCCGTGTTTTGCGAAAAGTATCGCACACATGTAGAAACGCTTTCATCTGACGAGTTTGAGGGCAGAGCCCCTGCAACACCAGGTGCAGAGCTTGCGATTGATTATATTACCGGTGAATATGAGCGCATCGGTTTGAAACCAGCCCTGGGTGACACTTACCGCCAACCGGTTCCGCTGGTGGAATACCTGGGTTATGACTTTTCTGACCTGGTGATCAAAGGCAATGGACAGGAGTTGTCCTATGTTTACAGGGATGACATGGTAATTGGCACCACCCGTCTGCAAGAATATGCTGCCCTGAAAGACAGTGAACTGGTTTTTGTTGGTTATGGCGTGGTAGCCCCCGAATATGGTTGGGACGACTATGCTGGTGTTGATGTGGAAGGAAAGACCGTTGTCGTGATGATCAATGATCCGGGTTACGCCATCCAGGATGAAAACATGTTCCATGGTCGTGCCATGACCTATTATGGTCGCTGGACTTATAAGTTTGAGGAAGCTGCCCGCCAGGGGGCTGCCGGGGCTCTGATCATCCACCAGACTGCACCAGCCAGCTATGGTTGGGATGTGGTAAGGAATTCCTGGTCAGGTGTACAATATGGCATCGGTATCGAAACCGGTGCACCAAAACTTGAAGCAGAAGGCTGGATACAGCTGGACGTTGCAAGAGAGATCTTTGAACTTGCCGGATATGATCTTGATGAGGCTCTTGAAAGTGCCGCCAGTCACGATTTCCAGGCCTTCAACATGGGCTTGCAGGCAAACGCTGACTTCAAAAACACCTTTGACTACTCTCAATGCTATAACCTTATAGGCTATATTGAAGGATCCGAATATCCCGACGAAACAATCTTCTATATGGCACATTGGGATCATCTTGGTATGGTTGAGACAGAAGATGGCGTTGACATCTACAATGGTGCTATTGACAATGCCACTGGAGTGGGAGCAATTCTGTCGATTGCAGAAAGGATGATGACTCATGATGAAGCACCAAAGCGCTCTGTTGTATTTTTAGCCGTAACGGCCGAAGAATCGGGCTTGCTTGGTTCGAAGTTCTATGCAGCTAATCCTGTATTCCCTTTGGAAACCACTGTTGGCGGCATCAACATTGACGCCCTGAACGTATATGGCCCCACCTGGGATGTCTCCGTCGTGGGATGGGGCAACTCAGAGCTGGAAGATGTGCTGCGCCGCCATGCAGAAGACCAGAACCGCCACCTGGTGCCTGAGTCAACTCCTGAAGCTGGTTACTTTTACCGCTCTGACCACATCAGCCTTGCCCGTGAAGGTGTGCCGATGATCTATGCCCAGGCAGGAAGCGATTACATTGGCCGCGATGAAGCCTATGCCGAAATGGTTGCCGAAGACGCTGCAGGCCGCTATCACGATCCCACCGATGTAATACACGATATGTGGGTTTGGGATGGCATGCACCAGGATATGTGGATGTTTTACAACATGGGCAAAGATCTGGCCAACAGTAACGAATGGCCCAACTGGCGCGAAGGCAACGAGTTTCGTCAGCTGAGGGATGAAAGTGCCGGCGCCAGAAGACGCTAACCGTTCTAAAACAGCTATAAGTAAGAACTTAGCAGTCATTCAAAATGAAAGCTGCTACCCAGTAAACAACCGGGCATCAAATGCAATGTAGCTTTTGGTGTCCGGTTTGGTTTTAATTCATTCTGATAGGAAGGTATGATCATAGATAAGGCAATAGCATTTCTTACCAACCATTTTGATGAGCATTGGCCTGAAATAATTATTGAAGATGTACGTATCGGACTGTACCTGACAGCCGTCAGGTTGTCAGATGGTTCGGCTGGTGTTGCCACGACCTTGCATGGTAATGACAAGATTTGCAAGAAGGAAAACCGCCGTTATGGCGATTTTTCGCCGCTTCAAATCAGAGGCAGGAAAGTGTCGGAAATGTTTGCTGAAAAGCCAGGCAACCATATTATGGAATCGTTAAGGCTGGCGACCCTCAATGCGCTGTCGGCCGGCAGGCTTAGGCATGGTAAGCATATCCTTCACAGGAATACCGATCCCATTGACCTGCTCGACCTGGAGGGAAGCAAGAATATAGTGATTGTTGGTGCTTTCCAGTCGTATATTCGTAAGATACTACACACCAGTAACACCTTGGCAGTTGTTGAGCTCGAAAGAGATGCATTAACCTCTGAGCAACAGCACTTGTTTGTGCCGGCTAAAGATGCACACATGGTGATACCCGCGGCCGATATTGTGATGCTGACAGGGATGACGTTGGTCAACAATACCCTGGATGCATTGCTGGAGTTGATTACAGAAAAGCAGCAAGTGGTGGTCACAGGACCATCAAGCAGCATAGTGCCTGATGTATTGTTTGCCAACAAGGTGAATATCATAGGAGCCACACTGATCACCGATGGTGATAAGCTTATGGAGCTTGTTTCTGAGGCCGGTGCTGGCTATCACCTTTTTCGCTATTGTGCTGAAAAAGTATCGATTGTCAAATCAACTCCCGTTTAATTAAGGATGTCACATCTTTAACGGCATCTCTCCCGATGTCAAAGATGTAAACATTCCCGGTATCCCACTTTCGCGCCATGTGCCGGGTAAGAGATTTACGAACAACCCAAAGCTGAAGCATAGATGTGCCTGCCAGGATGCGTTCAATGCCAGCCGCCCACCCAAGATCGTTAATCTCAAGGGGACCTAACTCATCTACAATCAAAACTTTTTTGTTAATCATACGCTCCGGATATAAAATTTTATCCCCTTTTTGCAGACCATCCCTGAAAAAAGAGTATTTGCCAAAGCTTTCAAGATTTGCATCTTTCCCGGTGGTGCATAATTTAGTTGTGCTTTTGTCGTCAAGGCTTAGCAGGTTGAAACCAATGCGCTCTCCGTTTTTCTGAATGCCAATTGAAAGGAAGCCGGTTACCGGAATGTCATTTCTTTCCAGGTCGCTTACGACTGCCTGTGCAAAGCTCGTTTTGCCTTGTCCGATCTCTCCGGTGATGATGATCACGGGTGTTTTTCTTTTATTCTCTGCCTGGAAAGCCATAAGCAAGCTTTCGGCTGCAAGGCGTATGCTGTTGAATGAGAAACGACGAAGGCCTGTTTTGCTTTTTTTGTCGGATATGAAGGCAATCACAGCGGGCAATGCTGCAAAAGAAAGGTTTAGTGCCTGATAGAGGTTGGCAAATCCCTTGTTGTAAAGGATCATCCGGATTGTTGGGTTTTTCATTTCGGTGCTGATTGCCGTGAAGCCGGTAATCAAAACAAAAGCCCTGACATTCATTCTGATGCCGATCAATAAGCCATCCATGCTAAACGACAGCCCTTTGTCAACGCCTTCCAGCAATACTGCGGCGACCAGCGTAATCAGCATAAAGGGTATCCAGAATGAGAAGCGTTGAATGCGTTTTACGGCTCTCCTGTAACGATAAAAGGCAAATACCAGGTAGCTTGCAGAGAAGATGGCTGCAGGAAGTATAAACCTGCTGCTAATCAATACCATTGCAGCAAAAACAGCCAGGATATTTAAAAAGAGTAATGGAGTGGCATATTTTTGTGGCGATGTATGCGCAAAGAGTTCACTGCTTTTTTTTGTAAAATCAACCTGCAAGTCGCTGCCCTTTGTTGTGAATGATTGAGCTGATGAATGTTTTGTTTTCGGTAAGATTCTTCTCCCTGAGAAATACCCGGCCATGGCTGCAAGCATTCCTGCCGTAAGATATATGCCTGATAACAGGAAAAATGCTTCCCTGAGGCCTGCATGTTCGAGTCCTAAACTTTGGGCTGAAAAGTGAAAGACGGCATGCAGTACCTTGACCAGGTCAAACCCGTACAATATGACAAGGTTGATGGCCTTGTGCATAAGGGCGCTAAATACGGCCAGGGCACCCCCAATCATATAACTGAATAAATTGCGTCCAAGAACACGGATGGTAAGCTCTATCAATAATGCCTCTGTAAATATGCCGATCATTGGCCCCAGGATTACCGCACTGGGTGAAATGGATTTCATCAGGGCGGCAATGAGTCCGGCGCGCCATATCAGCCCCTTGTCTTTCCAGTTTTGCGCGAAGGCAACGAGCAGCCATACGGCGATAACGGCCAGGCTGGAACCGGAAAAGGGAATACGCAGGTTGTGAAGGAAACTTCCCAGGATGATCTCCACGGAGGCCCAAAGGCTGCCGAGTACTGCAGCCTTCAACCAAACAAGCTGCAAAGGTTTGTTTACGATGGTTTGCATTCCTTGATCAGTTTTTACTTGTCAAATTCAACAACTTCAAGGTCTTTGATGGTTGCCTTGTCGATGACAAACCTGACCATGGTAATATTCCTGTGCAAACCCTGGCGGCCTGCCGCACCCGGATTGATGTGCAGCAGATTATGATGATCATCGTGCATTACTTTAAGGATGTGTGAATGGCCGCTGATGAAAAGTCCTGGGGGATTGATTTTGAGAATATTTAAAACCTTTGATTCATACCTTCCGGGATAACCGCCAATATGTGTCATCAGCACATCAACACCTTCGCATTGAAAACGAAGCATTTCAGGAAACAGCATGCGTATTTCCATGCCGTCAATGTTGCCATGGACCCCCCTCAAATGTTTAATGGCATGTAGTTTTCTTACGGCTTCAATGCTGCCAAAATCGCCCGCGTGCCAGATTTCATCACACGATTCAAAAATCCGGGGGATTTCAGGATGAATGTGG